>JAPYOG010000039.1 GCA_028278785.1 Candidatus Poriferisocius anaerobius
GGGCAGTGGCTGGCGAAGTCTATGGGCAGCCTGATGACGTTGGCCTCGATTTCGGCGGACAGGATTCTCTCCACGTCTTCCCGGGCTTCCAAGCGGCATCCCAGCGTCACCGAGCTGCGAGTCATCACGCCTGAAACCCAGCAACCGTCGATGCCCTCCACAGCGGCCGCGGTCTCGTCCGGGGACGGTCCCACCACCGACAGCATGCGACCCTCCCCGTGGCGGGCGCTGGCCTCAGCTATGAGGTCGCCGCGGATCATCAGCATTTTGCAGGCTTCTTCGATGCGGATGGCGCCCATGAGCGCCGCGGCGGCCCAAACCCCGCTTGACTGGCCGATCACCGCCATGGGCTGGGTGTCGCTATAGCGCTGGCGGGTGCATGCGTAGGTAAGGGCGGCCACACTGGTCTGATACGGGCCGGGTTCTGATCCCACCTCGCCATTCGCCAGCTTGGAGACAAAGTCGATGTCCAGGTAATCGCCCACGCGCCTCAATTCGCTGGTATGGAGCAAGGGTGTCTCCCGCATGCTGTTCATGTCGATCCCGCCGCCAGGGAACACCACAGCTTCTCGCGGGCTGGCCTCAGCCGGAGATGGTTCGTCTGGATGAGTGCCCACCCTCACACCTCCTCCAAGATCAGCGTATGCAGGCGCGATATCGACATGGGCTGCTCCTCGCCATAGACGTGTCCCGAGCATGATAGGCGATTCCCCGGGGCGTTTTCGACGGGGGCGGCGTTGCCGGTGTGAACGGGGAGCGTGATGAAGGACGCAGTGGCGGGGGTACAATGTCGCAATGGCTCAGTGGAAAGTACCGGAGCCAGCTGGGATCGTGGATGCGGTCATGGCCGACGGAACCGCCATCACCGTGCGGAGGCATGGCAACCCCGACGGGCCGCGGCTGGTGCTGAGCCACGGATGCGGGCTGGCCGCCGACCTCTACTACCCGTACTGGTCGCGGCTGGCCGACCGTTTCGACGTCTGCGTCTTCGACCTGCGGAACCACGGTTGGAACGCCGCCAACCCCATCGACACCTTCAACGTCCCGACCCTGGCCGAAGACAACCAGACTGTGATCGAAGCCATCTCTTCTAGCTGGGGGTCGAAGCCGTGCCTCGGCGTGTTCCACTCGGTCACTACCGTCATCGCTATGTCGCACCAGCTCCAGAAGCCTGACTTTGCCAGCTTGGTGCTGTTCGACCCGGCGTTCGAGCTGACCGGCGGAGACGGCAGGCAACTGGACGAGCAGTGCCAGCGCCAGGCCAAGCGCGCCCGGCGCCGACAGAGCCATTTCGAGTCGCCCCACGAGCTGGCCGAGATGCTCGGATCGGCGCCGTCCTACTCCCGCATACCGGCGAAGACGCTTTTGCTGATGGCCGAGACCACGCTTCGGCCTGCGCAAGGCGGTGGGTACGAGCTTCGCTGCCCGCCCAAGCAAGAGGCCCAGCTCTACGAGTGGTATTTCGGCTTTGCCATGCAGGCGATCCACGTTCTGGACAGCTTCGACATCCCCTTGAAGGCCATAGGCGCCGATCCCACGGCTCAGTACTCGTACGTGCCTAGTTTGGACCTGAGCCACTTGGCCAAGTTCGACTATGACTTCGTGCCCGAGACAACGCATTTTCTCCAGCTAGAAGTCCCCGAGCAGTGTGCAGACCTGACGGTGCAGTTCCTCGAGAGCCACGGCCTGGCCTGAGTCTCAGACTGGAGAGAGCGGCCCCGGCAAAGCTAAGTTCGCCGGAAAGTAGCAAGGCTGTCTAATGTAGGTGCCGATGTTCGGCACTCGGGAGGTAAATGTGATATCGGGTAGAGTCAAGGGGGCACGCTAGTCGTGGCCCGAACACGCAACTCCGCGAAAGGCGACCCCGAAGCCCCGCCTCAGGCGACGGCGCGCATAGCTCGAAGCGTGTTCAGGTTCGGCAAAGGCTCCCCCCAAGACGGATATCTGGGCCAGTTCTTCGGCGCTCACTTCTCTGAGCTGTGGCTGATCTTCCGCGTGGGCTTCGCCATCATGACTGTGATGCACGGCATCCAGAAGGTCTTCCTGTTTTGGAACTTTCCCGCCGATCAGGATCTGGACCCCTTTGTGGACATCGCCGGCTATGTCGAGTTGATCGCCGCCGTTTTGATCGGCGTGGGCCTGTATACCAGGATGGCGGCCGGGGCCCCAGACGCTATTTCTGCGACACGCCGCTACTCCCAGAGGCGGCGGGCCCGTTTGGCGAGTTCGGCGTGGGCGGCGGTGAGGTCGCAGCCCAGAAGGAGACCGTCTTGCACGACGGGGTGGCCGGCGACGTAGAGGTGGCGGACCCGCCGGTCGGGGCCGAGCACCAGTCCTGCCAAGGGGTCGACCACGTCGGCGATGTCGTCGCCGGGCCACACGGCCAGGTCTGCGGCCATGCCCGCTTCGATCCGGCCCAGGCGGTCGGCCACTCCCAGGCAGCTCGCCCCGCCGGAGGTGCCCAGGCGGATGGCGTCGGCGGGCATGAAGGCGTCGGCGGCCATGGCCCGGAGCCGGGCGGCATACAGCGACTGGCGCAGCTCGGGAAACAGGCCGCCCACCTCGTTGGACGCCACTCCGTCCACCCCGAGGCCCACGGCGACGCCGGCGGCCTCCAAGTCGGTCACCCGGCAGACCCCGGCGGCCAGCCGCGCGTTTGACGACGGGCAATGGGCCACCCCCACCCCGGCCGAGCCCAGCCGGGCGATCTCGGTGTCGTTGATCCAGATGCCGTGGGCCAGCCACACGTCATCGCCCACCCAGCCCCAGTCATCGAGCTGTTCCACCGGCCGGCGGCCGAACCGCTCCAGGCAGTGCTCCTGCTCGTCGATGGTCTCGCACAGGTGGGTGTGGAGCCGCAGGCCGTGCTGTCGGGCCAAGGCGGCCGACGCCTCCATCAGCTCGGAGCTGACCGAGAACGGGCTGCACGGGGCCACCACCACATGGACCATGTCGCCGTCGTGGTAGCGGGCGATAATCCGCTCGGTGGAGGCCATGATGGCGTCCAGGTCTTCCACCACATGGTCGGGGGGCAAGCCGCCCTTCGACTCGCCCAAATCCATTGACCCTCGGCTCAGGTGCAGGCGGATGCCCACTGCCGCGGCCGCCTCGACGATGGCGTCGAACACGGCGTCGTCGCCGTGGGGCACCAGGTAGTGGTGGTCGGATGCCGATGTACACCCGGTGGCGGCCAGCTCCCCCAGCCCGACCAGCGCGGCGGCGGCCACGTCCTCCACCGACAGCCGCCCCCACACCGGGTACAGATCCACTAGCCAGCCGAACAGGTCGCAGCCCACCGCCCGCCCCCGGGTCATCCACTGGTAGAGGTGGTGGTGGGTGTTGGCCAGCCCAGCGGTGATGATGTCGCCGTTCACATCCACCACCACATCGCCGGGCTGGGGCTCGACGGTGCCCGTCGCGGCAATGACACCGTCGGTGATGGCGATATCGCCGGGCCAGCGCGCCCCTCGCAGCACCGTGCGGGAGTTCATCGCTGCGCCCCCGTGAAAAGCACCGCCGGATTGGCCTCGCTCGGCGGATCGTCGCACAGCAGCCCGGCCAAGCCGGCTGAGCCGGTGGGGCTCACGTTGATGCCCGTGGCTGCCCGGCCCGCTTCGCACGCCTCGGCCACCACCGGCTCCGGCACCACCACCGGGTGGCCGCCGGTGGCCGCCATTGCCTCGGCGACCGCGGCCCAGTCGTAGGTCTCGTCGTCGAGGATGCCGGTGGCCGCGGAGAATGGGGCCGGCGTCCACGGCCGCATGACGGCAGATCGCTGCCGCCGGGCCTCATCCAGCCCGCCCAGCTCAGCGGTTCTCTGCCACGCCCGGGCCAAAGGAGCGCACCCCTCGGTCTGCACCGCCATCAGCGCTGCGGGCGATCCGCCGACAGCCATGCCCTGGGCCACCGAGGCGGCCAGCGCGCCCCCGCCCACTTGGACGTACACCCGGTCGGTATCCGGCGCCTGCTCGGCCAACTCGTAGCCCAGGGTGCGGCCCCCGTCGATGGTGTAGCCGTTGTCCGGCCCCTGGCAGCCGAAAGGAACCGCCCCGGCGCCAACCGCCTCCCGAAAGCGGTGATAGGAGGGGTCGCCCTCCTCGCCGTCGATTCGGGGACAGAACTCCACTGTTGCGCCCAACTCCCGCAAACGGTCGACCACGGCTTCTTCTGCAACAACGGGCACATACACGGTGATCGGCCACCGCGCGGCAGCAGCCACCACTGCGGCGGCCACCGCGGCATTCCCGCAAGAGGCGACAGCCAGCAAAGGCCGGTCAGCGGCACCACCGGCGCGACGCTCCCGCACCAGCAAATGCAGCATCAGCCCGAAGGTGTGCCGCGCCTTGTGCGAACCCGACACGTTGCCGGTCTCGTTCTTCACGGTGATGCTCCGCTCGCCGATCAGGGCTTCCGAGCAAGGAGTCACCTCGAAGCCGTGCCCATCCACCTCGGCCACCGCGTCGTCCAGTCGACCCACCTCAGCCACAAACCACTCGTCGTCCTCGGCCTCCACCCACGACCTCAGCATCCGCCGGTAGCGCACGAACGGCTGCCGGCTCGTGTCGTCCACCGACCATTCGGGCATCGGCAGGCGCAGGACATGGTCCTGATCGTCGCTGCCTCTCTTCGCACACGCCCACGCGTCGCCCGCCGCCACCGCTCCGCACGAGCAAGTCAGGCCTTGAAGCATCACCCGGCGACTCGGGCGTTGAAGTCGGCGATCAGCTCGTCCCACACCGGCACCAGATCCCGCAACGCCAGCCAGAACGACTGATCCCGCCTAGCGTCGAAGTGGGCCAGGTCCACCCCCTGCTGCTCCACCCAGGTGAAGTACCCCAGGTTGAACACCCGGTCGCGGTCGCGGTCGCTGAGCTTCAGCAGATGGTCGGTGTCCACCCCGTTGAGCCACCGGTCGGCCGCAGCGGAGGCTTCGGACGACCCGAATTGGCCCCCGAAGGCCGCAGCGATGGTCTTGGCCCGCTCCGAGCCGTACAGAGCCGCCCCGTCGGTGGCCACGGTCACGATCACGTCGTCGGGGCCGCAGCCCAGCGCGGCGGCCATCTTGGCCGAGGCCAGCATGTTGCAGATGGACGACAGCCCCAGGTTGTCCAGGTGGGCGATCACATCGTCGCCCACCCCTCTGCGGGCGAGCAGCGCCCGGCCCTCGGGCGACGAGAACAGCACCCCCAGCTCGTCGGTGGCCCGATCCGACACCGCCACCACCACATCGGTGTTGGTCACGTTGTGGATCAGCGGGACGTGCTTGTCGCCGATGCCCTGTATGTTGTGCTCGCCGTAGCCGTTGTACAGCAGCGTGGGGCACTCCAGCGCCTCCACCACCGCGATGGCCGAACCGTGGCGCTCTTTGAGGGCGTCGCCTGCTCCCAGCGTCCCGGCCGAGCCCGAGGCGGCCGCGAAGCCGGCCAGCCGGGCCGAGGGATGCCCTGCGGTGTAGTGCTCCAGCACCCGCTCCACTGCGGCGGCGGTGGCGGTCACGTGGCCGAGGTGGTTGCCGTACTCGCAGAACTGGTTGAGGATCACGTTGGCCTCGTCGGCGGCCAGCGCGGCGCAGGCGTCGTAGATCTCCTTCACGTTGCTCTCCGAGCCGGGGGTGCGGATCACGTCGGAGGGATCGGACGTCCAGCGGTCCAGCCACTCGAAGCGCTCAGCGGACATGCCCTCGGGAAGCACGGCCACCCCCCGGCAGCCCATGATCTTGGAGATGGCGATGCCCCCCCTGGCGTAGTTGCCTGTGGACGGCCACACCGCCCGGTTCCGCGTGGGGTCGAACTGGCCGGTCACCAGGCGGGGGGCCAGACAGCAGTAGGCGGCCAGCACCTTGTGGGCGCCGATCATGGGGAACCGGTTGCCCAGCAGCATGATGATGGGCGATTCCACCCCCGACAGGGCCGGGGGGATCACCACGTGCTCGGGCACCGCGGCCCGCCCCGCCCGGGAGGCGTCGTTGAACCAGTTGACGCGCCACAGGTTGGCGGCGTCGGCGGCGTCGGGGTGGACACCGCCAAGCCCGTCACCGGGCTTGGGCGGGTTGGCGAGCTCGGCGAATGAGGGGAGCCTGATGCCGACTTGGCGGCATCGCTGCACAGCCCTGTCGCGAGCGGTGCTGTCGACCACCGCGGTTTCGAGGCCGAAGCCCCCGGGGATGCTGGATATAGAAGTCACGGCAGAACCTGTCCATGTAGAGGAGGCCAGTAAGGCGACAACCGCTCCCATGGCGACCGCGCCGACATTAGAGGCTACTATTCCAGGACTGGTTTTTGAGCCGATCCAAGGAGGGAATGATGGCCAAGAAGTTCTTGCTGAAGATGGTGGTGATGGTGTCCGTTTTGACGCTGATCGCAGCGGGCTGCGGCAACGACGACGATGACGCGGCGCCTGCGCCCACCGAGGCGCCTGCGCCGGCGGAGGCGCCCATGGACGACGATGAGGCTATGGACAGCGAGCCCATGGACGACGAGCCCATGGACGACGAGCCCATGGACGACGGGGTGGTCGCCGCTTTCGTCTATGTCGGTCCTGTGGGCGACGCGGGCTGGACTTGGGCCCATGACCAGGGTCGCCGCCATGCCGAGGAGCAGACGGGGGCCACCACCCGGTATGTGGAGAACGTTCCGGAGGTCGCCGAGGACTTCCGGGCGGTCGCCGTGGACTTCATTGAGAACGAGGGGGCCGACGTGATCTTCGCCACCTCCTTCGGCTACATGGACCCGATGGAGGAGCTGGCCGGCGAATATCCAGACGTGGTGTTCGAGCACGCCAGCGGGTTCAAGATGAACGACACCAACTTCGGCAACTTCTTCGGGCGCATGTACCAGCCCCGCTACCTGTCGGGGATGGCCGCCGGCGCCCTGACCGAGGTCGGCCGGATCGGCTATGTGGCCGCCTTCCCGATCCCCGAAGTCCTGCGTGGCATAAACGCCTTCACCTTGGGGGCGCGCAGGGTCAACCCCGATGTGGAGGTGCATGTCACCTGGACGTTCACCTGGTTCGACCCGGCCGTCGAGGGCGACAGCGCCGAGGCCCTGCTCGAGGCCGGCGCTGATGTGATCGCGATGCACCAGGACACCCCGGCGTCTGGGATTGCCGCCCAGGAGGCGGGTGCCCGGTGGGTGTCCTACAACTCCGACATGAGCGCATTCGCCCCCGAAGCGTTCATCACCGCCCCTGTCTGGAACTGGGGCCCATACTACGAGCGGATCATCGAGGCGGTGGATGAGGGCACCTACACGCCGGGGGCGTACTGGGGCGGAATGGACGACGGCATTGTCGCCTTGGCCCCGTTGGCCGCCGATGTGCCCGCCGACGTCGCCGCCGAGATCGACGAGGTGGCCTCTGAGCTCACCGACGGATCGTGGGATGTGTTCACCGGGGAGATCCGGGATCAGGACGGCAACGTGGTGGTGGCCGAGGGCGAGACCATGGAGGACGGCGCCATGCTGGGCATGGAGTTCTTCGTCGAAGGCGTCGTCGGCAACGCCTCGCCGTGATCTGAGCCGGAAGCCCCGCTGTTTTCGAAGTGGCGTCTTGCGATGCCGACCACGCGGTCTGGCTCCGGGGAATTGAGAAGCAGTTCCCCGGAGTGATCGCCTGTGCCGGGGCCAGCCTTCGGGTGCGCCCCGGCACCATCCACGCTCTGCTGGGCGAGAACGGGGCGGGCAAGACAACCATGGTCAACGTGCTGGCCGGGGTGTACCGGCCCGATGTCGGCGAGGTGTGGGTCGATGGCAGGCAGCGATTCTTCCAGTCGCCCGCCGATGCCATTGCTGCCGGTGTGGGCGTGGTCTACCAGGAGTTCCGACTGGTCCCCACCCTCACCGTGGCCGAGAACATCGTGTTGGGGTCTGCTCCCCGGCTGCTGCGGAACGCCGACATCGAAGACCGGGTGGCCGAGCTGTCGGCAGCCTACGGGCTGGCTGCCGACCCTGCCCGACCGGTGTGGCAGCTCTCGATGGGAGAGCGCCAGCGGGTGGAGATCCTCAAGGCCCTGTGGCGGAACGCCTCGGTGCTGGTGATGGACGAGCCCACCGCGGTGCTGACCCCCGGTGAGGCCGCTGAGCTGGGGGTCACGTTGCGGGCCATGGCCGAAGAAGGCCGCTCGGTGATCTACATCAGCCACAAGCTGGACCAAGTCGTGGCCTTCTGCGATGAGGCCACCGTGCTGCGGCAGGGCAAGACCGTCGCCACCGTCGAAGATCTGGAGCAAGTGGACTTGGCCGGGCTGGCCGAGCTGATGGTGGGGAAGTCGGGCGGCGGGTATGCCGATCGCCCTCCGGCGGTGGCGCCCGGACCCGGGGTGCTCTCCCTCCAAGGCGTCAGCGCCGAGAACGACCGCGGGTTGCCGGCCCTGACCGACATCGACCTGACCATCCACTCCGGGGAGATAGTGGGCATCGTGGGGGTGTCGGGCAATGGGCAAAAGGAGCTGGCCGAGGTCATCACCGGATTGCGCCGGCCGGCCGGTGGCCGGGTGGCGGTCGCCGGCCAAGACGTGACCGCGGCCTCGCCCGCAGACCGATACCGCCTCGGCCTGGCCTATGTGCCCGAAGACCGCCTCGGGGTGGGGCTGGCGCCCAAGATGTCGATCGTGGACAACGCCGTGGTGCGTTCGTACCGATCCCAGCGGCGGGGCATGTTGCTGGCGGCGTCCAAGTGTGTGAAGTTCTGCCGAAGTCTGGTTGAGAGGTTCGGGGTGCGGGTTGGCCGGCTGGACGATCCGATCGCGGGACTCTCAGGGGGCAACCTCCAGCGGCTGCTCTTGGGGCGGGAGCTGGCCGAGCGGCCCTCGGTTTTGGTGGCCGCCCAGCCC
>JAPYOG010000004.1 GCA_028278785.1 Candidatus Poriferisocius anaerobius
TCGATGCGTTGGCCTCGGAAATCAGTGATCTCATCAGTGGCGGAGTTGATGAGCTTCAGGACTCTGATGGATCGCCATTGGTGGTTCGCTGGTCGGATAAGAAGAAGCGCTCGTAGTGACTGCCATCCTCCGGGTGGAGTTCCCATGGGGCAAGTACCACGCCACTGAATGGGGGCGGAACGTAAACGAGGGCCAACCCGAGTGGCCTCCGTCACCATGGCGCATCCTCCGGGCGTTGTTCGCTACTTGGAAGAACCGTTGTGCCCATCTTCGGGATGAGGATGTTGAGGCAGCTCTGAGTCAGCTTTCAGGACCTCCCACGCTCCATCTTCCTGCGATGAGACCCGCTCATCTGCGCCACTACATGCCTCAGAAGAGCTATCGCTCGGTCGGGAAACCGGACACGACACTTACCTTCGATCCATTTGCAGTTATCGATCCACAAGTGCCGGCCTACATTGAGTGGGATGCCGAATTAGCTGAAGGCCCAACGGCTGCTCTTAGTGAGATCGCAGCGGCGCTCTCCTATCTCGGGAGATCAGAGTCCATCTGTAGGGCGGAGTTCGTTTCCCGAGTCGAGCATCCCGCACCGGAGTTATGGAAGCCAGCAGGACCTCAGGATCACGTAAACACCGAAGTCTTGTGCCCTCAACAGCCATTCAAGTTGAGTGACTTGCTTCAAAGTCCCGACACTGTCAGGAGGAACGGGCGAATCATTCCACCTGGAAGCCACCTTGTCCCGTACACGAGGGTTGACCTGACGCAGGGCGCTCCCTCAGCAACTGATTGGCGGCCCACTTATGCAGCGGTCCGATTGGCTGTGCATCCCAGGCCTCGACCCACAATTGCCAACGCCGTGGCTGTTGGTGAACTGCTTCGACGAGCTGCACTCAAAAAGCACGGTGAGCCTTCAGAAACGCTCAGCGGCAAACAACCGTCGGGCGATCGCAATCGCGGCAGACACGAACATGCTCACTATCTTTCGTTGGCACCGGACCAGAGATTGGAGGCTGGAACACCTATTGATTCACTCGTGGTGTGGGCATCGGGTCGCCTCAATGGGGATGAGCTCGCGGCACTTGCTCAAGTGAAATGGCTCAGAGCCGGTCGAGCGGCCAGTGGCGTACCTGACATTGCAGTAGCCGTCACTGCCTTCGGTGACATTGAAGAGGTCGCCCCTGAAATCGTGGGTCCCTCACACATTTGGAGATCTCTTACTCCGTTTGTCCCCGGGAGACACCCCCAAAAACTCTCCTGGGAGGACCACATCCAAATTGAGATCGCACGCGAACTCTCGGTATACCGCGATTTCCCTACGCCAACATCAGTAACCGTGCTTGATGGTGATACGCGGCGGTATCGTCGCCGTCGACTCCCTCCCAAAGAAACAATAGGCGGCAGCCGGCGTGCCGCATTCGTAGAGATCAGATTCAAACATCTGGTCAAAGGTCCGATCATTATCGGTTCGATGAGCCATTTTGGTCTTGGCCTGTTTACGCCTGCGCGGAGACCATCTACCGGGCGTACTGCGAGAACACCGCCGCGAGCGGGCTGAAGCCGGCACCGGGGCCGAGCTTTCCCGCCCGCGGCGGCGCAAGCCGCGCGGCCGCTGCGAGCAGGCGAGACTCTCGGTTGTGGGCGGCCACAGGCCCTTGTCTGGCCGTCCCGCGGCCGCTGAGGACCGCCAAGAGCCCGGCCGTTGGGCGGGCGATCTGGATCATCGGTGCCCGCAACCGCCCAACCCGACCCCGACGCCTGCGCCTGCTACCAGTGCAAACGAGCCGAAGGCAAACACCACACTGCCGCTGTTATCTGCGTCGCCCGCCGCCGCCACGTCACCCTCGCCATGCTCAAGAACCGGACCCGCTACCCGCGCCCAAAGCCTCTAAAAAGACTTGGCAACAAGACAGGCACATCCCCTGAACTTGGTGACGTGTCTATTGCAAACACGCATCATCACAGGTCAGAGAGGTTTTTCCGCAGACCTGAACAAACACGCCCAAGCCCGCCCTCATGCACAATCAGGGCTAGGCAGTGTGTCAGCAGTATCTCCAGTGAAGACGTAGTAGCAGCACTCTCAGCCAGTCTTGGATCCGATCTGGATCGGGATGACGGTTTCTCCGCCGTCTCCTTGGAAAACGGCGGCAATCCGCAGTGAGGCGCCAAGCCCCTGCACGTAGTTGTCAAGGGTGGAGATCAAGATGTCGTCCCCGCGCTCAAACTGGGAAACGGCGGATTGTGTGATTCCCATGGCCTCGGCCAGATCAGTCTGCGACAGTTTCAAGACTCCTCGGATTTCTTGGAGGTTGATCTCCGCCAAGGTCTCCTTGCGGAGTTCAGCGAGTCGCTCGACGGCGCCGGGTCGGGCTATGACCTGTTCATGAAGCCGTTGGTAGCTCCTGGTTGATGGCATTGTGGTGCTTCCTTTGAGTGTTGGTTGTGGTGGCTAATTGGAGTCTGGTCCGTCTAGCAGCCCTTCCTCGGCTAGTTCCTGAAGGCAGGTGTCGTACAGGTGGTCGGCTAGCGGGATCGCCCATAGGTACCACTCGTCCCATTGGCCGGTCTTGTTCCCACCGAGCAGCAAGATTGCATGTCGCCGCGGGTCGAATGCGAACAACACCCGAAGGGCTCCGCCCTTCGAGGCTCGGAGTTCTTTCATGTTGGCATGGCGAGAGCTCTCGATCTCGCCAACCACGGGTCGCTTGAGGTTTGGTCCTCGTTCTGCCAGCAGCATCACACGGTCGTCGAGTGCCTCTTGCTGGGCCTGGCTGAGACCATCCCACCACTGCCCGAATTCGTCGGTATATTCGACCTCCCACACCTTTGCAGTATAAGTTAAAGCTTTTAGTAGTTCAAGCTAATGT
>JAPYOG010000040.1 GCA_028278785.1 Candidatus Poriferisocius anaerobius
GAGGGGGGCCAGTTCGGTGATGGGCAGCTCGTCGGGGGCGGCCAAGCCGTAGACGTCGCTGCTGGTCACCGACAGCAGGCGCTCGACCCCGGCGTCTATGCAGGCCCGCACCACATGCAGGGTGCCGTCCGCGTTGGCTCGGAACGTGCCCACGGGGTCGTTCCAGGAGGCGGCCACATCGCTCTGGCCGGCCAGGTGGTAAACCGCGTCCGGGCTGGTCTCGGCGATCAGCGCGGAGACGGCGGCGGCGTCTTCGACGGGGGGGCCGCCGATCAGCCGGTCCACCTCTATTACATCGTCGGCACAGGCGTTCAGATGGGCGACAAGGTGGGTGCCCACAAAGCCCCGCGACCCGGTGACCAGGGCTCGCATCGCCACGAGTGTGCCACTTCCGGCCTTCGATTGCCGCACCAGGCCCCGACAGGCAGCGCAGCGCCCGGCTTGTCGCCTCTGGAGGGGAACGGGCCGGTACGGTGGTGAGATGGGCGAATCGCAGCCGGGCCAGGCGCCCGAACCCGGGCAAGACCCGCTAGCGGAGGCCATTCGCAACGGCATCTACACCGCGGTGGGGCTCGGGCTCTTGGCCGTCAACCGGGTTCAGGCGGCCCGGAGGGAGTTGGCGGGCCAGTTGCCCGGCGATCTGCGGGACGCGTTCGCCGAGCTGGCGGGCCAAGTGCCCGAAGACGTGCGGGACGCGTTCGCCGAGCTGGCGGGCCAAGTGCCCGAAGACGTGCGGGACGCCGTGGCTGAGCTGGCCCGGCAGATGCCCGACTCTGTGAGCAAGCTGCTCTCAGATGCGGTGGATCAGGCCCCGGCCATCGCCGAGGCCCTCCGGGAATTGGTCCGCCGCAGCGACGGAGCCTGATGGAGGTCAAGCCCGAATTCGGAATCCATGCGGTGATCGTGAGCCACGACCCGGGCCTGTGGTTCGACGAGATGCTGGAGTCGGTTGCCGGCCAAGACCACAAGCTGGTGGAGGTGACCGTGGTGGACGCCGGCAGCGAGGCCGATCTCGCCTCCCGGATCCGCCGCATCCTGCCCGAGGCGGCTGTCTGCCGGCTGGAGGGCAATCCCGGTTTCGGCCCGGCAGCCGATCTGGTGCTTTTGGACGCCGGATGCCCGGAGTCGGCGGTCCCGGAGTCGGCGGTCCCGGAGTCGGGGAGCACCGCTGCGGTTCCCGACTTCTACGTGTTCTGCCACGACGATGTGGTGCTTGCCCCCAACGCCCTGAGGCTGCTTGCCGAGGAGGCGGTGCGCTCCAACGCCGGGATAGTCGGACCGAAGTATGTGGATTGGGACGAGCCCGACCGCATACGCGAGGTGGGCTTGGCTGTGGACAAGACCGGGGTGCCGACGTCATCGGTGGAACTCGGAGAGTACGACCAAGAGCAGCACGACGCGGTGCAGGAGGTGTTCGCGGTGCCCGGGGGGTGCATGCTGGTGCGGGGCGACTTGTTCCACGCCGTCGGCGGTTTCGACCCGGAGATGTCGTTTTGCTACGAGAACGTCGATCTGTGCTGGAGGGCCCGCACGATGGGGGCACGGGTCATGGTGGCCCCGGCCGCGGTGGTGCGCCACCGCCAGCGGCTGGCCGAGCGCCTTTCCCCGGCCAGAATCGATCTCCTGAAGCGGCGCCACCGAGTGCGGACCCTGCTGTCGGTGTACGGGCTGTGGCACTCGGTTCGGGTGATTCCCCAGGCAGTTGTCCTGTCTGGGATCGAGGCGCTGGCGGCGCTGCTCACCGGGCACCTGCGCGAGCTCCGGGACATCGCCGCTTCGTGGGCTCGCAGCCTATTCGGTTTCAGGTCGATTCGGCGGCGGCGGCAGGCGGTGAGCCGCAACCGCCGCGTGGGCGACGCCCGCATACGCGCACTCCAGTCTTCCGGTCTCGCCCCGGTGCTCCCGTCCCTCGCCGACCGCGGCGGCGGTCGGGCTGCGCTTGTCAACCGGTTGGGCCAATCCCGGGCCTCGGCAGTGGTGGGGGTCGTCGTCGCCGCTGTGGTGCTGCTCGGCGCCCGCGACCTGCTCGCCGGCGGCATACCCGCAGCGGGGGGTTTGGCCCGGCTGGGGTCGAGCACCGACTTGCTGGGCGAGTGGTGGAGCCATCATCGTCCGGTCGGGCTGGGCCGAGAGGGATTCGCCCCCACCGGTTTCGGGGTGCTCACCGTTTTGAGCTGGCTGTTTTTCGGGCAGACCGGCCTGCTGCGCACTGTGCTGATCGTGGGCATGGTGCCGCTGGGGGCATGGGGGGCGTGGCGGCTGATGCGTCCCTTCGGCTCGCTGTGGATCCAAGGGGTCGCGTTGGCGGTGTACTTGGCAAACCCGGTGCCCTACAACGCGTTGGCCAACGGAGCGTGGAGCGGGCTGCTGCTGTACGGCGCGGCCCCGTGGCTGATGAGGGCGCTTTTGGACGGGTCGGGACTGTCGCCCTATGGGTCGGCGGGAGGCGGCGCCGGCGCCGGCGCCGGGGCGCGCAGGCCGTCTTTCTGGCGGGACGCCCTCAAGGCGGGGACGGTGTTCGCCCTGGCCGCGTCTTTGGCCCCCGAAGCGGTCATCGTTGTGGGGCTGGTGTTGGGCGGGCTGATCCTGGGATCGGCGCTGGCTGCATCCGGCGAGGGGCTGGCTCGCATGGCGGCCGTGGCGGCGGCCGGGTCGGTGATTGCGGGGGTGCTGAAT
>JAPYOG010000041.1 GCA_028278785.1 Candidatus Poriferisocius anaerobius
TCTCTAGGCGTGGCTGGTGCCTCCTATCAGGGGGTGTTCCGCAACCCGCTGGCCGACCCGTATCTGCTGGGCGTATCCGCCGGGGCGGGTTTCGGCGCGGTGCTGGCCTTGGGATTCGGCCTCGACTTGAGCTGGGGGCCATTCGACACCGTGCCGGCGGCCGCCTTCCTGGGGGCGCTGGTGGCGGTGGTGGCGTCGATGGCCATCGCTCGGGGCGGGGGTGCGTCGCCGGCCACGCTGCTGCTGGGCGGGGTGGCCATGGCCGCCTTGTTTTCGGCCGCGCAGACCTATGCCATCCAGCAATTGAGCGAAACCCGAGCCCGAGAGGTGTTGTCGTGGCTGTTTGGGCAGCTCAACACCACCGGTTGGAAGCAGGTTGGGCTACTTCTGCCCTACGTCGCAGTGTGCGGGGCGGTGCTTTTCGTGCATCGGAGGCATCTGGATGTACTGCGGGTTGGCGACGACGAGGCCCGCTCGTTGGGACTGAATCCGGCCCGCTCCCGCCTCGTGATTATCGGGGCCGCCTCGCTTTTGACCGCGGCTGCGGTGTCGGTGAGCGGGTTGATCGCCTTTGTGGGCCTGGTGGTGCCCCACATCGTCCGCCTGCTGATCAGCCACAGCTACCGAGTGATCGTGCCGCTCTCCGCGCTCGTGGGAGCTACGTTTCTGGCCTTCGTGGACATCGGTTCCCGTACCCTGTTGGCCCCATCGGAGTTGCCGGTGGGCGTTATCACTGCCTTCGTGGGAGCGCCGTTCTTCGCCTTCGTGTTGTGGCGCGACCGGTGGAGCACGACATGAGCGCCACCGGGCTGCTAGAGGCCCGCCCGTTGACCCCAGCGTTGTCCTGTCGGGGCGTGCGGGTTTCGTTCCGCGGTCAAGAGGTGGTCTGCGGTGTCGATTTGGAGTTGGGCTCTGGAGAATGGCTCGGCATCATCGGCCCCAACGGGGCGGGCAAATCCACACTGTTGCGATCGATCGTGGGGCTGGCCGACTACTCCGGGACGATCGACCTGGGCGGCGGTCTTATACCAGGGGCAGCAGATGTGGCTCTCGTGCCGCAATTCCCCGTAATGCCCAAAGGCATGACCGTGGCCGAGTACGTGCTGTTGGGTCGAACCGCGCACCTGGGGTGGTTGGCCCGCGAGTCCAAATTCGACCGACAAGTTGTGTCCTCGGCGCTCCATCGCCTTGAGATCACAGCCTTCGCCGACCGCTTGGTGTCCACCCTGTCGGGAGGGGAGGCCCAGCAGGTGGTGGTGGCTCGGGCGCTGGCCCAGCAGAGCCCGGTGCTGCTGCTGGACGAGCCCACAAGCGCCCTCGACTTGGGCCATCAGGTCTCGGTGCTGGAGTTGGTGGACAATCTGCGTCGCACCGAGGGGCTCAGCGTGCTGGCCGCCATGCACGACCTGAGTGCGGCGGCCCGGTTCGCCGACCGGCTCATTCTCATCGACCACGGCCGGATTGTGGCCCAAGGCAGCCCAGTAGACGTGCTGAGGCCGGACCTGTTGTCGGCGGTGTACGGCACACCGCTTACTGTTCAATCAATCGACGGCGAGTTGGTGGTGCTGCCCGCATCGCGACGTCGCGCTCAACCCCTGGAGGAGACATCATGAGCACTGAATCCGCCCCCCGATCCGAGCGCCCGTACGACACATCGCAGCTGAGGTCGGCACCCTCTCTGGTGATGGTCAACACCGGGCACGGCAAGGGCAAGTCAACCGCGGCCTTCGGCACTGTGCTCCGAGCCGTTGCCCGAGGTTGGCCCACCGCGGTGGTGCAGTTCCTCAAGAGCGGCAATTGGAACACGGGCGAGGAGAAGGTGTGCCGTGAGCTCGGCGTGCAGTGGTTCTCAGCCGGCGATGGGTTCACCTGGGAATCCGACGATCTCGACGAGTCCCGGGCCAAAGCGGTGGCTGCCTGGGAGTTCTCGGCTGGGCTGATTGCGGGGGGCGAGTACCGGCTGATAGTTCTCGACGAGATCAGCTACGCCATGACCTGGGATTGGATCAACGCCGCCGAGGTGGCTTCGTCGCTTGTGTCTCGGCCCGAGCCGGTAAGCGTGATCCTGACCGGCCGGGACATGGCCGACGAGGTGATCGAGGTGGCCGACACCGTCACCGAGATGGTCAAGGTCAAGCACGCCTTCGACCGCCAGATCCGAGCCAAGAAGGGCCTCGATTATTGAGCAGGCTGGTCAGTCCCCGGCTGCATCCCCCTGGTCTGGGGCATCGGGGGATACTGATGTGGCGCTGGGACGAGCCGATGATGGCGGTGTCGTCGGCCGCCGTCGGCGGGGGCATCAGGGAGGTCGGCTGGTTGGTGAACATCGGCGTCACCTCGGACTACTCCCGCACCGACCTGGACGACCACGCGGCAGAGGTGGCGGCACAGCTCGAACTCGTCGGCCCCGGAGTGGCTCTGTTCACCGCGGCTGCTGTGGACCAGGTGTCACGGGCCGAACACGGTGGAGTAGTGGTGGACGCCACCGTCGGGGTATCCCATCCCACATGGGCCGCCGATCTCGCTGCCGTGGGGAGGGAGTGGACCCCGGGCACGATCAACTCAGTGGTTCAGTTGCCGCTGGGTCTTGAACCCGGCGCGGCGGTCAATGCCGTGGCCACCGCGACCGAGGCCAAGGTCCAGGCTCTGGCGGAGAGAGGCATCCCCGGAACGGGAACGGCCAGTGATGCGATCGCCATTATCTGGCCCGCTCACATTGAGGTAGAGCGGTTTGGCGGACCCCGGTCGACGGTGGGCGCCAACATCGCCCGGGCGGTTCACGAGGCCGTTTGGAAGGGCGCAGGCGGGTCGTCATGATCGTGTTGGTGCTGGGCGGGACCCGGTCGGGCAAGTCGGGCGTCGCGGAGTCGATTGTCGAATCCCTGGGGCCGGCCGTCACATATGTGGCCACTGCTGCGGTGAACCCGGATGATGCGGACCACGCCGCTCGGGTCGCCGCCCACCAGGCCCGTCGGCCTGCACACTGGAGCACCATGGAATGCGAGGAAGCCGAAGACTTGGCTCGCTTTCTGGATGAGATCGACGGCGTGGTGCTGGTCGACTCTTTGGGCACTTGGGTGGCCCATCATTCTGACCTGACGGTGGAGGTCGACCCTCTGCTGGACGCGCTGGCCAGGCGGACTGATCCTGCGGTCATCGTTTCTGAAGAGGTTGGGCTTTCAGTCCACGCCCCCAGCGAGTTGGGCCGTCGTTTCGCCGATGTTCTGGGGATGCTGAATCAGCGGGTTGCCGCTGTGGCTGATCGAGTACTGCTGGTGGTGGCCGGGCGGGTTCTCGATCTGCCCGGTTCCGACGGGGCGGTTTGACCACGATGAAGCGGCCTGCGGTGATGGGCGCGGTGGCGTTTTTGACCGTGGTTGGCCGCGGCCAGGCACCCCAAGCCCGAGCCTTGTGGTGGTTCCCGCTGGTCGGCGCCGGGCTGGGTGGGGTACTAGCCGCCATCCACTGGGGGGCCGGTGAGCTGTGGCCATTGTTGGTGGTCGGGCTCTTGGTGGTGGCCGCCGACCTTGTGATCACCGGGGGGCTGCACCTCGACGGTCTGGCCGATAGCGCCGACGGGCTCCTTCCCCACATGGACAGGGATCGGCGGCTGGCGGTGATGAGCCGCCCCGACGTGGGCGCGTTCGCCGTAGCCTCGGTGGTGGTCGTGTTGGGGGCGCGGTGGGCAGCACTGTCGGTTGACGGCATCGACTCGCTGGCGCTGATTCCCATCTGGGCCAGCAGCCGCACCGTGGCCGCAGTGATCCCGGCCTTCGTTCCCTACGCCCGTCCCGGCGGGCTGGCCGATCCGTTTCTAGGCGGCGCCCGGCGTTGGCTGGTGCTGTGGCTGGCGCCCGCGGTGGCCGGGCTGGTGCTGATCGAAGGGGTGTCGGGAGCAGTGGCGGCCGGGGTGGCGGTGGCGGCCTCGGCTGGATTGGTGGCATTGGCGTGGCGGCGCCTGGGCGGATTCACCGGTGACGTTCTCGGCGCTGTGATCTTGATAGCTGAAACTGCGGCATTACTGGCCTTGGTGGCCGACCCATGAGCCGTTTGGGCCAGACATGTTTGGGAGCGGCCGCTGGCCTGGTGATCGACCGTTTGGTGGGCGAACCGCCTGCCGAAACCCATCCGGTGGCCGCATTCGGGAAGGCCATGGGACGTGTCGAACAGGCACTCTGGGCCGACCGGCGTACCGCGGGAGTGGCCTATGCCGCGGTGGGCGTGGCCATCGGCGTCGCTGGAGGGCGGGTGATGAAGTCCACCGCAATGGCAGTGGCGGTTGCAGCCGCAGGCCGCGAGCTGCGCCGGGTGGCGATGAGCATTGGAGAAGCGGCGGCTAGCGGCGATCTTGCTGCCGCCCGCGCTGAGCTGCCCACCCTGGTGGGGCGCGATCCCGCCGAACTGGACGAGTCGGGCATTGCCGCCGCGGTCATTGAGTCGGTGGCGGAGAACAGCGTGGACGCGGTGATCGCTCCCGCGTTCTGGGGGGCGGTGGCGGGTGCCCCCGGTGCTGCGGTCTATAGGGCCGTCAACACCATGGATGCCATGGTCGGTCGGCGCGATGAGCGGTACTCAAACTTCGGCTGGGCCGCAGCCCGCCTTGACGATGCCGCCAACTACATCCCGGCCCGCGTCTTCGCAGCGCTGGTTGTCGTGCTGAAGCAGGAACGGGCTCGACAGATTGTCGATGCGGTGCGTCAAGACGCCCCTGCCCACCCGTCGCCCAACGCCGGTGTGGCCGAGGCCGCGGTGGCTGCCGCGCTGGATCGGGAGCTCGGTGGACCTCTCAGCTACGAGGGTGTGGCCGAGGAGCGCCCTTTTCTGGGCAGTGGCGCCCGCCCCGAGTCCGACGACATTGAAGCCGCCGTCCTCCTGGCCGGCCGGGTGGAGATCGCCGCAGTCGGACTGTTGGTGCTGATCTGGCTTGTCGACTGGCTCTTTGATCGAAATGGCGGCTGACTTGGGATCGCACTTGTTTCCCGAGATTTCCCCTCTGGACATTCAAGCCATGGAAGAGGCTCGGGCTCGGTGGGCGACTCGGGCCATGCCCCCCGGCGCGCTGGGGCGGCTGCAAGAGGTGGCCGTCCACCTGGCTGGCATCGCCGGTGTTTGCCCGCCGCCTGTGCCCCGCAGGCCAGTTGTGGTTGTGTTCGCCGGCGACCACGGCGTGGTGGCCGACGGGGCCAGTGCGTGGCCATCTGAAATCACCGCGGCCATGGTGGCCATGGTGAGCAGCGATGGCGCCGCCATCTCGGTGTTCGCCGCTGCGGTGGGTGCTCAGGTGGTCGCTGTCGACGTGGGGGTGAAGAGCCCACTCGGCCCCCTTCCCGGTGTGCGAACTGAGCGGGTGGCCGCCGGCACCTCCAGCATCGCCTCCGGCCCGGCAATGACTGTGGATCAAGCCGAGGCCGCTCTAGCCGTCGGCATCCGGATGGCCTCCGAGCAGATGGAAGCGGGCGCCGACTGCCTCATCGGCGGCGACCTGGGCATCGGCAACACCACGGCGGCGGCCGCTCTGATCGGGGCACTCACCGGCCGGTCAGCCCGAGAGGTCACTGGAACCGGGGCTGGTGTCCCCGCCGGTGGCCTTGACCACAAGCGCCGGTTGGTGGGCATTGCCATCGAGAGAGCCGCCGCTTGCACCGAGCCCCTAGAAGTGCTGGCCACGGTGGGGGGACTGGAGATTGCCGCCCTCGCCGGGCTGTACATCATCGCCGCCGAGAAGCGAGTCCCTTTCATCGTGGACGGCGTGATCGCGGGGGCCGCCCTGTGTGCCGCTGACGCCCTGGCCCCTGGCACCGCGGCTCTCGCCATTGCCGGCCACCGCTCCAGCGAGCCGGCGGCGCCCGTCGCCCTCGACTGCTTGGGCCTGGGCCCTCTGCTTGACCTGGATCTCCGGCTCGGCGAGGGAACCGGCGCCTGCCTGGCCTTTCCCTTGGTCCAAGCCGCTGCTGCGGCCCTGGCCGACATGGCCGACTTGCCTGAACCCGATCAGGGGTGAGCCGAAATCAGCTCATGGCGCGCCGAAGCGACCGCCTTTCTTGTTGCATTTGCTCTGGACATCCCTAGCCCCAGACCATAGGGTGATTGTGTACTATTCGCACTAAGTGTGTAAATAATGCACAACGGAGGGATTCTGATGTCTAGCACTAACAGCAACCGTCAACCGTCATCCGGGCGCCTTTGGCGCGTGATCGCGATGATTTTGGCGTGCGCGCTCGTCGCCGCCGCATGTGGCAACGACGACGATCCAGGTGACGTGTCCGTTCCGGCCGCGCCGGAGGTTGGCGACAGCTCGTCTGAGCCGGCTGGCGATTCCGACGGAATGGCCGAAGACAGCTCGACACCCGCTCCGACGGCTGAACCGGAACCAGAGCTGTCAGGAACGATCGGCTTTATCAAGGGACCGCATTCGGCGATGGAGGTGGAGTTCAACGACCAGATCATCGCCGACTTCAATGCCCAGGTGGCGCCCGACGTCGAAGTGGAGTTCTCGACCTACGACTGGCCCGTCCACGTGGCTGAGCTGACGACGCTGTTTGCCAGCGGCTCGCCGCCCGACGTGCAGTATCTGGTCGATCTCATCTATCCGGCGTTCGCAGAGCAGGGTGTTTTGCACGACATGACAGACTTGGTGAATGATCCCGACTGGGCCGAGGAGCGGGCCAACATCAGCCCGTTCGCGTGGGATCTCGCCGAACAGCAAGGCGGTACGTGGGGGGTGCCCGTGCTCGGCGCGGTCTACAACATCTTCATCAATGAGACGCTTCTTGAAGAGGCGGGCTTGCTCGACAGTTGGGACGACTCCTATGAGTCGATGCTCGCTGCTGCCGAAGCGCTGACAACCGATGATGTCTTCGGCTTCGGGGCGCGCACTTCGGCTGCCGACTTCGCCTGGTGGGATTGGTACCCCTACATCCACAATGCGGGCGGTGACGTGTTCTCCGACGATTGGACTGAGTGCGGCTTGGTCGGCCAAGACGTCGTCGACGCCATGCAGTTCCTGATCGACATCCACACCGCAGGGGTCACGCCGGCAATCGGCTCAGTAGACAACCAGGGCCTGTTCGACCTGTTCGCCGCAGGGCGCATCGCGATTCTCCACCACGAAACGCCGAACATCGTGGCGCTGAATGAGAACCCGCCGGACTTCGAGTGGACAGTGGCCGCTGCGCCCCCCGGCCCGCAAGGCCACACGGTGATGGGCAACTTCGGGATCTTGAGCATCGCGGAGGCGAGCGACAACAAGGAAGCGGCCTGGGAGTTCATCAAGCACTGGGCGTCTGCGCCGCAGGTTGGACGATTCGCGGAGCAGGTGAGCTTGCAAGTCGTCCGCACCGACATCCTGGACGATCTCTTCGCCGGCAATCCGGCCATGCAGAAGGTGCAATCCGAGATGGTGCCCCGAGTCCAGGGTCTCCAGCCGTCTCCCCATATCATCGAAGCACTACAGGCCGCCTGGCCGGTGGTTGAGGACGCCTTCCGCGGGAACCAGACAGGCGAGGAAGCCATCGCCGGGATGTGCGAGGCGATCGACGGCGTTCTCGCCGGATAGCGGAAAGGCGGAAGCGCAGATGACACTGTCGCCGGAGGAACACCGCTGACTGGCCAAGCGCAGATGACGCTGTCGCCGGAGGAACACCGCCGACTCGCCAAGCGCTACCGGCGACGCACCACACTAACCGCGTACGCCTTCTTGGGACCGAACCTCGTGGCGTTTGCGGTGTTCCTCCTGATTCCAGTTGTGTGGCTCCTCGTGTCCACGTTCAGAACCGGAGGCGTGCTCGGCCCTGCTGAGTTCGTCGGGCTCGACAACTGGCGTGACACCTTTTCTGACCCGCTGGCCAGAACGAGTATCCGAAACACGGTGGTCTACAGCGCGATGGCGATCCCCACCGTGTTCATCATCGCCATGATCCTCGCGTTGGCGTTGAATGCCATCCCCCGTGGCGGGGCGCCGATCCGCGTTGCCCTGTACCTCCCGACGCTTCAGCCCGCGGTGGTGGCTGCGTTCATCTTCACCTTCGTGCTGCATCCCGACTTCGGGGTCATCAACTATGCCGTCCGGTGGCTCGGCGGCGACCCGATCAACTTCCTGGGCGACACGACGCTCGCGCTTCCGACGATCGCCGGGATCGAGGTATGGCGTGGGACCGGATTCTGGACGATGATGTTCCTCGCGGGCCTGACGGCTCTGCCGGGCGAGCTCTACCACGCGGCCGAGCTTGACGGAGCCGGCGCGATACGGCGATTCATCCGGCTGACGCTTCCTCTGCTGCGCCCGACGTTCTATTTCGCCGTGATATTCGCCACAATCGTCAACCTCCAGCTCTTCGACTCTGTTTTCGCGCTCACCGATGGAGGTCCGGTTAACAGCACGGTCTCGGTGTCGCTGTACATCTACCGGAGCCTGTTCCTGTTCGGCGACATCGGTTTCGGCGCGACGCTGTCGTTCCTGCTGGTCATCACCGTGCTGTTGCTGACGGGGCTTCAGACCTACCTGTTGCGAGACCGCAAATGACGGCGATGTCCACGACCGAGCACAAGACACGCGGCGCTGACGCCTCCAAGGGCAGGGCCCGCTCAGGGCTTCCGAGGTCGCGACCGGCGATCTCGCTGTCGTATGTGATCCTGTTCATCGGGGTGGCCATCGCACTGGTGCCGTTCTTGTACGTCGTGTCCACCTCGTTGAAGGAATCGACGTCGCTGTTCAGCTATCCCCCTGATTGGATCCCGTCACCGATCTTTTGGGGCAACTTCGAGTCGCTTTTCGCCGACCACCCGTTCGTTCTGTGGACCATCAACACCCTGTTCGTGGCAGGCGCAGTGACCGCTTTGAAGCTGTGGTTCGATTCCATGGCGGGCTATGCATTGGCCAAGATGGAGTTCGCCGGCAGGCGCGGCGTCGCACTCCTCCTCTTGTTGTCGGTTGCGATACCCATCTCGGCGTTGATCATCCCGATGTTCTTCGTGGTGCGCTATCTCGGGTTGTTGAACACCTACTGGGCGCTGATACTGCCGCCGCTGGCGAACCCGCTGGGGATCTTCATGGCCCGCAGCTTCATCGTCGGGATCCCCGATGATCTGGAGGCGTCAGCACGCCTCGACGGCGCCTCGGAGTTCACGATCTACCGCAAGATCGTCTTGCCCCTGATCCGGCCCGGCTTGGTGGTGCTCGGCATGTTCACCTTCATGTTGCAGTACACCTCGTTCATCTGGCCCCTCATCGCCGTCTCGGACTCCGACCGGCAAGTGCTGGCCGTGGGCATCTCCGGGCTCCAGAGCGCGTTCTTGCAGGACTGGGGCTTGCTCTCGGCAGGCATGCTGGTAGCCGCTGTCCCCATCACGGTTGTGTTCCTGCTCGTGCAAAAGGCGTTCGTGTTCAACGACCTCTCCGGCGCACTCAAGGAATAGGGGGAGATGTCTGCCGTGTCGCCTCGGGCCGATGTCGCCGTGAGCCTTATCCAGGTCGCCAAGTCCTACGGCGATGTCGAGGTGCTGCAACCATTCGACCTCCAGGTGGGCGAGGGCGAATTCGTTGTCCTGCTCGGCCCCTCGGGGTGCGGAAAAAGCACAATCATGAAAATGATCGCAGGGCTCGAAGAGGTCAGCCACGGCGAGATCCACGTCGCGGGCGAACTCGTCAACTACGTCAGACCTCGCGACCGCGATGTGTCGATGGTCTTCCAGAACTACGCGCTGTATCCGCACATGACGGTGCGGGACAACATCGCGTTTCCGCTCACCATGAGCAGGCGCCCCCGGCTCAAGCGGGATGTGATCGGGGCGCGCACCCTCGAGGCAGCCGACATCGTCGACCTGGCGCCCTACCTCGACCGCAAGCCGGCGCAGCTGAGCGGCGGGCAGCGGCAGCGAGTCGCCTTGGCCCGAGCAATTGTCCGCCAGCCAGCGGTGTTCCTCATGGACGAGCCGCTGTCCAATCTCGACGCCCTGCTCCGGGCGGACATGCGGACAAGCCTCTTGGAGGTCCATGCCCGCATCAAGAAGGCCACCCTGTACGTGACCCACGACCAGATTGAGGCCATGACGATGGCCGACCGGGTCGTGGTTCTCAATGCCGGCCGGATCCAGCAGATCGGACGACCTCGCGATCTGTACACGGCCCCGGCGAACACATTCGTGGCCCAGTTCATCGGGAGCCCGCGCATGCCGCTCCACGATCTGGAGGTACGCGACGACGGCACCCTTTCGTTTGCCGACGCGACCCTCACCGGCGATGCCGATGTCCCTCTGGCGCCGGGAGCATCGGTCACGGTCGGCCTCCGGCCGAGCGCGCTGCGAGCAACCAGCTCGGCATCCGCCTGCTTCGCCGGCAAGGTGACGCGACGCGACTACCTCGG
This sequence comes from Candidatus Poriferisocius anaerobius, assembly GCA_028278785.1. GTDB lineage: Bacteria > Actinomycetota > Acidimicrobiia > Acidimicrobiales > Bin134 > Poriferisocius > Poriferisocius anaerobius. Next base: position 10,362 of record JAPYOG010000041.1, read on the forward strand.
CAGCGACAGCTACCTCGATGTCGATCTCGGAGCGGGTTTATCGGTCATGGTGCGCGCGGAGGCTGATTCGGCTGTGCGGCCCGGCGACACCGTGCGCGTGGCCGCCGACCCGGGCGCCATCCACGTCTTTGACGATGTGGGGGCGCGGGTCTGCGGCGCTTCGGCGCGCCGACAAAAGCGATGACCGCGGGCTGGGATCTGATCGCCAACGGCGTGTCCGCTCCAGAAGGGCCGACTCTTGGGCCGGGAGGGTGGGTTCTCAACGTGTGCAGCTTCACCCGCGACAGCAACCCGGCTGTGGTCGGCGGCGACATTGTGGTCACACACCCAGATCGACCGGGCGACACGCGGCGTCTGTTCAACACGTCCGCTGACGGGGTGGAGGGCATCCCCGCGGCGCTTGCCTTCGGGCCCGACGGCGCCCTCTACATCACCGACGAAGGGCACCGGGCGATTCTGCGGGCGACGGACCAGGGGGCGCTTTCGGTGTACGTGCCGTCGCCGAACGGGCCCAATGATCTCAGCTTCGACTGGGAGGGGAACCTCTGGTTCACCGATCCGTGGGGTTCCAGCGTCCACAACGCGGTTGGCGGGGTCTATGTGCTTCGCGCCGGAACGGGGGTTCTCGAAGAGGTCGCATCCGGTCTCGCGTTTCCGAACGGGATCGTGGCCACCCCACAGGAGGTGGTGTATGCGGAGACGCGCACGGGCCGGCTGTGGCGGCATCGGCGCCTCGCCGGAGGGCGGTTGGGAGAAGCGGAGGTCTTCGCTGAGCTGCCGCATCAGGCCGGGGTCGAGACGCAAGGCCCCGACGGCATGGCGCGGGACATCCACGGCAATCTGTACGTGGCCCATTTCGGCGCGGCGTGCATCCGTGTTCTCGCGCCCGATGGCACTCAACTCGATCCGATTGCCGTTCCGGGGCGCGACCCGACCAATCTGTGTTTCGGAGGGCCTGATCTGCGTACGTTGTTTGTGACGCTCGACGACACCGATCAGCTCATCGCCCTTCATGCACCGCATCAGGGAAGCGCGATCCAATTCTGCCCGTCGGCGAGCAAAGCACGGGCTTATGAGAGCTGGCTGGAATTGATAGAGAAGAGCCCCGCGGTGTGACCGAGGGTGGGGCTGGGCTCGTCTCACCCCTGGTCGCTGCCGGGGCCGTTGCCGGTCCACCCGAACTCCCGGGAAATGCCGAAGCTCGCTTCAAAGAGCTGCGGCACCATGGTGAGAAGGGTCTCGTAGTCGCATGACAGGGTTGTGGTGGTGATCGAGACTGATCCGGTGACCTGCCCTGATGCCTCGAAGACGGGCGCGGCGATGCAGTTGACCCAAGGCTCGTGTTCAAGGTGGTCTATCGCGTAGCCGCGCTCGACGGTGGCTCGAAGGTCTGCGAGGTAGTCGTCGGTGTTGGCGAGCGTGTTGTCGGTGTGGGCCACGAAGTCGATGCCCGACGCTATGCGTTGTTGGTCTTCGAGCGGAAGGAACGCGACGATGGCCTTGGCGACGCCCGTGCAGTGCAGTGGGAGGTCGATGTTCTCCAGCGCGGCGTTGGCCAGGCTGATGACGCGACTGCCGAGGCGGAACACGTTGTGGCTGTCCCGTACCACCATCTGCTCAGCCTCGAGCACCTGAAGGGTTCGCAAGGCCGTGCTGCGGTGGGTACCCATGAACGACGCGACCTGTTCGATCGACGATGGCTTCTCGCCGATCAGTCCCAGCACCTGGATGGCTCGTTGCACGGTCTGGCTCATCGCTCCCCTGATTAACCTTAGATACTCGGGGCCGATAGGCAGGGCGCCCGGTCAGAACTCGGTGGAGACCACGGCCACGACAGTCCCATCGTCGTCTACTTCGGGGATGTGCTTCCACTTGTCGAACGTCGTGCAGGGGTGGCTTATCCCAAAGGACACGAAATCGCCCACGGCGATCTCATCGTCCGCGTCGACTGTGAGGAATGCGTGTTGATCCATGAGCCTGGAAACCCGCCAGACATCAGGGGCGGGGTGTCTGCGGGCCTGCTCATAGCGCCACAGCGGCACCGGCGGCCCCTCGTCAAATGACACGTCTCGTTTTCCGAGGTCGAGCAGCGCAAGGGTCGGCTCGGGGCGGGAGACGACCTGTGCAATCGCCTCGAGCGCCGGTCGGAACGCCGGGAGGTCTGCGTGGTCTCGGAGGGGGGAGACTTCCTGGTAGAACCCGCTGTCGTGGGTGATGTAGCAACCGCTGCGCAGCACCAGTTCGGCATCGTGGGCATTCGCCACCGGGCCGAGGATGTCGGCGACATCATCAAAACAAGCGCTGCCGCCCGCGGTCAGGACCGGGCGGGCGGTTGGTTCGCAAAGGCCGCTACCGGCGATCCGCTCGAACGCATCGCCGAGGCGCCGCAGGTATTCTCGCACTCGCTGCCGCTCGGCGTCGTTGCGGGCAGAGAGGAACACGCCCTCGTAGCCGGCGACACCGGCAAATCGCACCGTCTCCATGGCACCTGCTGCCTCCGCCAGGGAGAGCGCCAGTTCGATGTCGCGCACACCGCTTCGGCCCCCGCGTCCGCCGATCTCTACCAGCACGGACACCTGCCCGGCATGACCACGATCAAGTCGGGCGAGGCCGTCGTGGGAATCAACGAAGCAATAGAGCTCGAGGCCCTCTGCGGCGGCATCGAGGGCCCATTCGATGGCCGCCTCGTTGACGAGCTGGTTGGCTATCAGCAAGCGTCGCAGGCCGTGGTTGAAGAGGGTTCGCGCTTGCACTGCGGTGGCGACGGTGATTGCCCACGCGCCGTGTGCCACCTGGCGGGAGATCAGGCTCGGCGCCATGGTGGTCTTGGCATGCGGGGCCAGCTCGACGCGGTTGGCGAGGCAGAAGTCGCGCATCGTTGCGAGGTTGTGCTCCACCGCAGTGGCACGCAGAACGACGAGGGGAGACAGAAACGTTCCATCGAAGATGTTGCGGCCGATCAACTCGTCTGTCGTCGCCCCCACCAGGTCGGCGGGGATTGCCTTGGAGCTGGATCGAAGCTGGTCTGTCATCGTGGGCGTTTCCGTCTGTCCACAAGCCAGTCTCTCAGCGAATGCGGCACCGGGGCCTTGTCGTGCGTGTGTGTCGGGTCAAGGCTCGCTGAGAGCCAGTCCTCGGGGGACAAGTCGAGCAGATGTTGAATCGTGGCGTCCTCGGCGAGGGGTCCCACGTCGTTGTGCTGGGAAAGCGCGCTCATGGCTGCGATGTGGCCGAGTCGAAGCGCGGCTTCCACGCTCCTGTCGTGGCGGAGCACTCCGACGAGGAACCCTGCCGCGAACGCATCTCCTGCGCCGATCGGCTGGACCACGGGGCCGTCGAGCGCGGGAACGAAGTATCTTCTGCTGCCCAGATCGGCATGGGCGCCGTTGCCGGCGTCTTTGATGACGACGGTCTCAGGTTGGGGCAGCAGGGTGCGGACGTCGTCGGTCGTGTTGGCGCCCCAGAGGTCGTTGGCTTCGTCGAGTCCAACGAAGACGATGTCGCATTGGTTTGCTGCTTCTCGCAGCGCATTCGGAGGGTCCCCTTGCGCCCAGATCGAGGGGCGCCAGTTGATGTCAAACGATATGAGCGCTGATCGGGACCGATCCTCGATCAGCGATTGGATCAGCTGGTTGCAGGTACACGACAGGCCCAACGTGATTCCGGTCAGGTGGAGGATTTTCGGTGCCCGGCCCACTTCGGCGCTGATCGGCGGGGCCATCGCGGACGCAGCAGAACCCGCCCGGTAATAGCGGACCTTGAGGGCATCTGCGGTGGCCTCCTTGAGCATGAGCCCAGTCGGGCGATCGGATAGCCGGCGCACCCCGCTCACGTCGACGCCTGCGCCCTCGATCACCGAGAGCACCAGGTCTCCGGCAAGGTCGGTGCCGACCTGGCTGACCCACGCGGTCTGAAGGCCGAAAGCCGCGCAATAGCGCGCCACGTTGGATTCCGCGCCGCTTACCTCCCATTCGAAGGCAGCCTGGTCGCGGCGGGTCCGCAAAGTCAGCATTGACTCGCCCAGAGCAACCACGTCTGGGGCTGGCCTGCGGTGGTTCGCCTCGCTGATCGAGTGGTTCATATCGCGCTCCTCGGGGCAGCAAAGCCTTTCTGGACTCTCATAAGATCAAATGGTAGACCAAAGTGCAATAATCACATTGAAAGTGCGTATATTGCACATTTGGAGGAAGGTGGCGTGTACGACCTCGCCGTTCGCGGCGCATTGATCGAGGACGGTTCAGGCAGCCAGCCGTTCGAGGGAGACTTCGCAGTCGACGGCGGTTGCATCGCGGCTACGGGGACGGTAGGTGCAGCCCGGGCAGAGATCAATGCAGATGGTCTGGTCGCAGCCCCCGGGTTCATCGACGCCCACACTCACGACGACATGGAGCTCCACTCCCACCCTGACAATGCACCGAAACTCCGGCAAGGCGTGACGACGGTGATCTGCGGAAGTTGCGGATTCAGCGCGTTTCCCCATGTGCCAGGGCAACGTTCGCCAGACTTCTTGTCGGTTGATGGCCCTTGGCGGACTTATCGGGAGTACCAAGAAGCGGTGACCGGTCACGGCATCGGCACAAATGCCGCGGCCTTCGTCGGCCACAACACCGTTCAACGCCTGCTTCTGGGGATCGACAGCACCGAACCGAGCGCTCGGGCGCTCTCGCTGGTGTGCGACGACATCCGCAGGGCGATGGGCGACGGCGCCCTCGGCGTCTCCACCGGCCTCATCTACCGCCCTGGGCGGCGCACCTCGACCGCGGCGCTCACGCGGATCGTCGGGGCGGTGGCCGACTACGGCGGCCTGCACAGCACACACATGCGCGATGAATCCGACGGCCTGCTCGAGGCCATCGCCGAAGTCGCCTCCATTTCTCGCGAAACCGGCGCGGCGCTCCAGATATCCCATCTCAAGGTCATCGGCGAGCACAACTGGGGCAGCCTGGGCACCGCGCTGGATCAGATCGACAGGTTCCGAGCCGAAGGCATCGACATCGGATTCGACGTGTACCCCTATGCCGCCGGTTCGGGGCCGTTGGCGACTTACTTCCCCCCTCATGGCATAGACGTGGCCAGGGCTCGGTTGGTCCAGATCATCCGGTGTGTTGACTACCCTCACTTCGAGGGGCGGCGACTCCCGGACATCGCGCGCGAAGAGGGCATTTCGCTGCGCGATCTCACCCGGCGGCTCGTCACTGCGCCGAACGCAGGCGACACTCTCTGCAATATCTTCGAGATCCACGAAGACGACATGCTGGAGGCGCTTTCCCATCCAGCGGCGATGGTCGGCAGCGACGGCATTCCCCAGCAGGCGGGAGTGCCCCATCCCCGGCTTCAGGGCACATTTCCCCGAGTTCTCGGCTACTACACCAGGGACAGGGCGGTGCTGTCGCAAAGTGCTGCGATCAAGAAGATGACGGCCGTGCCCGCGACCCGGTTTGGCCTCCGAGGCCGGGGCCTGTTGCGCCCCGGTTTCGCAGCAGATGTTGTGCTGTTCGACCCGGCCACGATCGCCGACTGCGGAACATATACCTCGCGTGCTGATCCAAGCGGGATTCGCCATGTTCTGGTCAATGGGCAGCAGGCGCTTTTGGACGGCGAGCCCACCGGCGTGCGGGCAGGCCGGATATTGAGACGCGACTCATGATGAGTTCGCGCTTAGTTTGGGGAGGAACCCCATAGGCTGGCCCAACCGGTGGCTGGCACGAAAGGATGGATTATGACTTGGCGACAAGCAGTGGCAAGCACGGAGGTGCCAGAAGCTGCGGGCCCCTACTCGGCCGGGATGATCTCGCAGGGGTTCGCGTTCTTGTCCGGGCAGGGGCCACACGACGCCGCGGGCATGCTCGCAGGTGAGGACATCGCCAGCCAGACGCGGCAAACACTCCGGAACCTGGAAGCTGTCGCGCGGGCGAGCGGCGCGACACTGCGAGATGCCGTGCGGGTTGGTGTCTACCTGACTGACATGGCGAACTTCGCCGAGATGAACGCGGTCTTCGCGGAGTTCTTCGAGCAGCCGTATCCAGCTCGAACGACGGTGCAAACGGGGCTTCCAAAGCCCGGGATGCTGGTCGAGATCGACGTGATAGTGGCTCTATCCCAGTCATGAGTCCCACACGGTGCGGGCCCGGACGTCGGCGAACACGTCGCTGGCTCTGTCCAAAATCATGTGGTGGGACAACAGAGCCAGAGGGTCGCCCTCCACGGTGGTCTGTCCGTTCAGCACCGCCTCCTCGGCCGATAACTCCCCCCGAGCGATTGCCACCGCAGTGTCCCAGCTCTGACTGAGTACCACCGAGGGCTCGACCGCCGGCCCGGAGCAGACGCGGGCGCCGTCAGCGTCGAAAGCCATGTGGAACACCACCTCGCCCACATGTTGTTGCACTGCGAATCGCTTGCCATCAGGGGCGCACAACTCCGACGCTCGCAGGGCAGAGTCGGCCTCCTCGATCCACTCTTCGCTCAAGTATCGCGGCACCAGGCCCTACCGTACCGGCGACAAGTCATGAGGGCAGCACCGGCACACCGGCTGTGGGCCGGGTCGCGGCACGGCGATTGTGCCGCGACCGAGAGTGGGCCGGGGAGGATTTGAACCTCCGAAGGCGAATGCCGACGGGTTTACAGCCCGTTCCCTTTGGCCGCTCGGGCACCGACCCCACAAGGCACAACCCTACCGGCCCGCGCTATGGCTTCCCTACTCGAATTCCAACCGCCTGATGGAGACTATTTCTTGGGTCGGATCACGGCCCACCCAGCCTCACGCAGAGCGGCAGAGGCATCTGCTGGATTCCGGCGCACTGCTGCCTTCAGCTGGGAGGAAGACGACGGCCTTCTTGTCCGAGGGTGAAATCGGGATTGGTGCTGGATTTGGATTGGAGCTCTTAATCCCCTTGCCGATGATTCCATGACCTTTGTCGGTCTTCAAGGATGAGATTCGAATGCCGTGGGTGACCGTATTGTTCAGCAGCTCTGAGATTTCGTCGGCAAAGCGGCGCGCCTGGTTTTCTAGGTTCCCAGCCCTTTGGGGATTCGACGCTGCTCAGCCGCGGCCGAGACCTGAGACCACGAACCATGTCCTCCGGAGCTTTTCCGACTCGAACCTTCCTAGAAGCGCTTGTCGGCGGAGTTCCTCCAGTTCGACCCCGGCATCCTGAAGAGTTTCCTCGATGAGCACATCTAGCTCGTCCTCGGTGGTGTGATACACCTCTGCTTCAGGCGCTGACGTCATGGTCCTCTCCCGTGGATAGTTGCACGATCAGTGTGCTGGAACACATGACGGTATCTTCGGTAGCTGTGCATCTTGGCATGAATATCGCTAGCAGGGGTGCGATAGGTTCGGGTGATGCCTACGTTTGATGTTTCTTCTGAGCTGGACATGCAGGAGGTCCGCAATGCGGTGGACCAGGCGGTACGGGAGATCCACAGCCGCTACGACTTCAAGAACACCGCCAGCGAGGTGGCGCTGGGCGAGGGGGTCATCGTCTTGCGGTCGTCCAATGAGGACCGGCTGGCCGCAGCCCGCCAAGTGCTGGAGGAGAAGCTGGTGCGGCGCAAGGTCTCGCTCAAAGGGGTGACCTACGGGCCGGTGGCCGACGCGGCTGGGGGTGCGGTTCGCCAGGAGGCCGCGCTGGCTGCGGGCATCTCGGCGGACAAGGCCCGGGAGCTCAACAAGTTCATCAAGAACCTGGGCATTAAGGGGGTCTCCTCGCAGACCCAGGGCGGCCAGCTACGGGTGAGCGGCAAGAAGCGGGACATGCTCCAAGAGGTGATCGCCGCCCTCAAAGAGGCCGATTTCGCCATTCCCCTCCAGTTCGGCAACTTCCGGGACTGAGCGGTTTTCACCGAGCAGGCAAGTAGTGGAATCCTCTTCCCCTCCATCCCCATTAGGGTTTTCTCTCGGAAAAACCCTAACAAGGCGCGGTCAGGCGGGATTGTTAGGGTTTTCTCGGGGGC
>JAPYOG010000042.1 GCA_028278785.1 Candidatus Poriferisocius anaerobius
CCCACCCCCCAGCCGACCACCACAACCACTGGATAGATCGACAGCCACCCCAGGAACATCAGCGTCATCATCACCCCTCGAGCCGGGGCGGCCACCGCTGTCGCATCGGCGAATCCCGACAGATCGCCCAGCCCGGGACCTGCGGTGGCCAGCGACGAGATGGCGCCCGACACCGCCGTGGGCAAATCGCCGCCCAGCGCGGCAATGCCGAAAACCCCGAGCGCAGCGGCCAGCACCCACAAGATCTGGAAGTTCTGCACACGGGTGAGCGATGCCTCCGACGCTGCCGTCCCCGACACCTTCACCTGCACCACCGCCTGGGGATGGAGCTGCACAATCAGCTCTCGCCGCACGATCCCCAGGATCTGGATCACCCGCAGCACCCGGAAGCCGCCGCCCGCCGACCCGGCCATCGAGCCCACCCCGATCAGCACGAGCAAAAGTGTTTGGGGAGCGGCCGCCCAGGCGCCCCAGTCGGCCACCCGGAAGCCGGTGGTGCTGATGGCCGAGGCGACGACGAAGAACGACTGCCTGATGGCATCGAGGCCTCCGCCGGAGTCGGTCCACGTCCAAGCGGCCACCAGCGCTGTGGGCACAAGGATCAAACCGGCGTAGAACTTCACCTCGGTGGACCGCCACAGAGCCCGAACCTGTCCGCGCACCAGCCACACCAGCGCCGCCACGGACATGCCCGCCAGTCCCATGGCGCATGCCCCCACCCACTCGATGGCGGCCGAGTCGAAGTGGGCGAAGGAGTCCCGATAGCTGGCGAACCCACCGGTAGAAGCAGTGGCAAGCCCGAAGACGGCCGCGTCGAACGCCCCCATGCCCGCCGCTGCGTAAGCCCCGATCACCACTGCGGTGAACCCCGCGTACACCAGCAGTACTCGCCCAGCGGCGTGCGACCAAGTCCTGGCCAGCACCGCGAGGCGGCCCCGGCTGCCGGCCACTTCGCTCAGCCGCCGCTGGCCGCCGAAGGCGGGTACTGCCACCAAGGCGAACAACAGAGCACCCGCGCCCCCCAGCCATTGAGTGACGGCCCGCCACCACAGCAGCCATGTGGGCAGCGCCTCGGGGTCCACCACGGTGAGCGAGGTGGTGGTGAACCCGGCAACTGATTCGAAGATGGCGTCGTCCACCCGGTGTACCTCTCCCGAGGCCAGGTACACCGCGGTGGACAGCGACACCAGAGCGGCCGCCGCCGCCACCACGGTGGTCAGCACCTTGACCGCGGAGCGGTGCCAGGGGAAGCGAGCCCGAGGGGGATCGCTCATGGGCGGCTCACCCGAAGCAGCGCTTCACTTCGTCCACCGTGTCGGGCCGGGCGAAGACCACGATGTGGTCACAGCTTCGAAGCTGGCTGCGACCTCGCCCTATCTGAGGTTTGCCGTCGCGCACATAAGCCCCGATGAGCACGTCTTTGGGCAGGCCCAACTCGCTCACCACCGCGCCGTCGGCGGGCGAACCGGTCTTCACCTCGACCTCGATGATCTCGAAATCCCCCGACAGATACGTGGCCACCTGGGCCACTCCACCCCGCACGAAGCGCAGCACGCCGTTGGCGCTGACCGTTCGGGGCGACAGGGCCACGTCGATGCCCACATCCCGCAGCAGCGTGTGCAGGGACAGATTGTGGAGCACGGCGATGGTCTCGCTGGCCCCCAGGGATTTCGCGTACAGGCAGGCCAAGATGTTGGCGTCGTCTTTGCCGGTGAGGGCGACCACCGCGTCGAATTTGCCCACGTCCTCGGATTCCAGAAGCTCGGGATCTGTTATATCTCCGTGGATCACCAGGACCCCGTCGAGCTCCTCGCTAAGAAGCCGGGCCCTGTCCAGATTGCGCTCAATCAGAAGCACCTCGGCATGGCGCTCGCTCAGGTGCCTTCCCAGGATCTCGGCCGTGCGGCCCCCGCCCAGCAGCATCACCCGGCGGTGGGTGCCCGGCGCCAGACCCAGCTGGGGCAGCAGAATCCTCCGGGCCCGGCGCTTGCACACCACCCTCAGAAGATCGCCTGGCTCGAGAGTGGTGTCGGCGCGGGGAATCCGGGAGTCTCCGGCACGGGTGAGCGCCGCCACCAAGAAGTCCCAGTCGGGCTCGTACTCCTCGGCGATATCGGCCAGCCGCTTGTTGGCCCACGGAGCGTCGGCGGTGAGCTTGGCGCCCACCACCACCACCTCTCCCTCGGCCATCACAGCCACATCCGTGGCCCCCGGATACGACAGCAGTTCCATGATCTCGTGGGCGGTCTCCTCGTCGGGGTCGATGATGGTGTCCACCTGCATGGCGTCGCGCAGCTCCCGGGCGTCCTTCTCCCGCAGGTTGCGGGACTGGATGCGGGCGATGGTGCGCCCCACCCCGTGCTGCTTGGCCAGCAGGCAGGCCACCAAATTCACCTCGTCGCTGGCCGTGACCGCCACCAGCAGGTCGGCTTTGCGGATGCCCGCCTCCCGCAGAACGTGGGGATGGGCGCCGCTGCCCTCCACGGCCAATACATCCAGATCTTCAGCCAAGTGGTACAGCTTGGCCGCGTCCAACTCCACCACCGACACGGTGTTGCCCTCGTTGCTCAGAATCTCGGCAACGTAGGAGCCAACCTCGCCGGCGCCCACAACCACAATCCGCACTGCTACATCCTTGCTGAAAATCCTCGGGAGTGCGAGCACCTCCCCCGGCGCCGGGACGCCACGCCGGTCACCGCCGGGCCCGAGGCGACCGCGTGCCGGTGAACACCCTCACCTGCTCTTCGGTGACCACTGCGTCCATAGACACGTCGCCGGGATGCGCCGGCACTGCCTCCACCCGCTGGCACTCGTAGGCCAGCCCAACCACGAGCGGCTTGGCCGGTCGGGGGCCGTTCAACAAGAACGACAGCGCCCGGTCGTAGTGCCCCCGGCCCCGGCCCGCCCGAGGGCCGGCGGCATCGAACACCACCACCGGGGCCAGCACCACATCCAGATCTCGGGCCGACACCCGCAGCCCCGGATCCACGTCTGGCTCGGGAATCCCGAAGCGGTTGCGCGCAAAGGCGGTGTCGGCGCCGGCGGGAGCGAACTGGATGGGGG
>JAPYOG010000043.1 GCA_028278785.1 Candidatus Poriferisocius anaerobius
CCGCCCGGCCGTGGCGCCGAGCAGCGCCAACACAGCCCTGCACCTCCTCGGTGCTGACCGGGAAGCACACCGGCCCGGCCTGGCCCCCCTCGAAGCTCGAGGCGTCTCGGCCCATGAGCGACCGCTCCAGCGAGGCCGACCTCACCCGGTCGGCAGGCAGCACGCATCGCAGATCGCGCACCAGCGGGTCTTCTGCGGTGGGCCGCCGAAACCTCATCGGCCAGTAGGATACCGCCAGTGGGTCAGACAGGATGCAGGCGCTCCAAGCACTCTTAGGAGGAAGGATCGCGCGGTCGGGCGTGGAGCTGCTCGCCTCCTTCCGACCGAGGCGGGCGTTCCCGGCCATGATGGTGCTGTCCATCGCCACCGGCGCCATGGTCGGGCTGCTGGTGGCCGGTTTCGAGCAGCTCACCGTAGAGGTGCTGCTTGACCGGCTATTGGACGGGCCGCTGTGGTGGCAGGCAGCGGCCCCGTCAGTCGGGCTCATCGCAGCCGCGGCCATCCTGCGCTACCTCGGGCGCGGCGCTTCTTCTGCGACCTCCGACGAATACGTCCGGGCCTTCCACGAGCGCCATCCCCGACTGCCCCTGTCCCAGCTCCCGGCCAAGCTGCTGGCCGGTGTGGCCACCATCGGCCTGGGAGGCTCGATGGGACTGGAAGGCCCCTCGGTTTACGCAGGAGCTGCTGTGGGCAACAGCACCCAGGGCCTGTTCGCCCGCTGGCTGCGCCGCGAGGAGACGAAGATGCTGCTCACCGCTGGGGCCGCCGCCGGTATCGCCGCTGTGTTCAAGACCCCGGCCACCGGGGTGATCTTCGCCCTGGAAGCCCCCTATCGAGACGACGTGGCCCGCCGGGCGCTGCTGCCCGCATTGCTGGCCTCGGCTTCAGGCTATCTGGTGTATGTGGCCGCACTGGGCACCGATCCGGTGATCGACCTGGGCAGCCATGACACCGACCTCAGCATCATCCATCTGGGCGGAGGCGCTCTGCTGGGTCTGGTGGCCGGCTTGGGGGGTCGGGGTTTCGCGTGGCTGGTCCGCCGGGCCAAGGCCCTGGAGCAGCAGTTCCGCCTCGCCACCCGTGTCTTGGTCGGGGGGGTGGTTCTGGCCGGGTTGGCGGTGGCCACCGATGCGGTGTTCGACCAGCCCCTGAGCCTGGGCCCGGGAGTGGAGGCCACCCAATGGCTGCAAGGCGGCGAGCACACCCTGCTGCTCATCGGCGGCCTGCTTGCGTTCCGCGTGGCGGCCACCCTCACCACCGTGGGCGCTGGGGGCGCCGGCGGGCTGTTCATCCCCTTGGCGGTGCAGGGGGTGATCGTGGGCAGCTTTGTGGGCCAGGCCCTCGGAGTGGCCGACATCGGCCTGTACCGCACCCTGGGTCTGGCCGCTTTTTTGGGGGCCGGCTATCGGGCGCCCATCACGGCGGTGATGTTCGTGGCCGAGAGCACGGGCACATCGGCGTTTGTGGTTCCCGCGCTCATCGCCGCAGCGGTGTCGCAGATCGTGACCGGGCCGAACTCGGTGGCCTCCTACCAGCTCGACAAGCGCGAGGGGGTGGTTGAGCGTCGCCTGGCTTTGCCCCTCACCGCCGCGCTCACCACCGACACCCTCACCGTTCCCCCCGACGCCACCGTGAGCGAGTTGGTCTACATCCATCTGCTCGGGCGGCGGGAGCGGGAGGTTCCGGTAGTCGACGGCGGAACCTATATAGGCATGTGCGGCTTGGAGCAGATGAGCAGCCTTGAGCGCGGCCACTGGAACGACACGCTGGTGGCCGAGGTTGCCCGGCGCAATCTGCCCACAGCTCGACCTTCTTGGACCTTGCGCGACGCAGTGTCGCAGATGGACGCCCACGACACCGACCAGCTTCCCGTCACCGACGACGACGGCACGTTCATCGGGGTCGTGAGAGTTGACGACATTCTCCGGCTCGACGAGATCCTCGATGAAACCGAAGGGGTCTGAGCAGCCTCAGACAGAGGCCATCAGCTCGGGAACAGCTCGTCTGCGCTGTCTGCTGAGGGGTTGTCCCGGTATTCGCACCAGGGCTTTGCCCCCACTTTGACGAGCCGGCACTCCTCCCCGGGGATTGCCCCGCACTCCACGCAGGGATCCTCGTTCTCCTCGAACAATCCGTCGAAGCCGTCGCTTGTGTGCTTCAGCGCACGAGCCTCTTCATAACGACGATGGCGTCCCTTTTTCATGGGCGGCTCCGCAATATCAAGCCAGGAGCAGTTTGATCCCGGCGCATCAGGGGGAACTCCGCCCCCTAGCGTCTCATGGCGTCAGTCTAACCACTCGCCTTCCCCCAGTTGCACACCACGAGCTGCGGCACCCTCGTCTATCAGGCGTCCAGCACTCTGTGGCGAGCCTCCTCGGGGCTCACCAGCGGGCGATCCGTCGACCACGGGAAGTTGATCCACTGGTCGGTGCGCTTCCATACGTAATCGCACTTGACCAGCGAGTGCGACTTCTCATAGAGCACCGCTGAGCGCACATCGCCAACCCTGTCGACACAGAAGTCGTGGACCATTTTCAGCGTGTGCCCGGTGTCGGCCACATCGTCGGCGATGAGGATCTTGGAATTGCGGTGGTCCACCAGGTCGACCGCGGGGGGAAGCATCACCGGAACGGGAAGCCGCTCGTCCACCCCGGTGTAGTACTCGCAGTTCATCACGTAGATGTTCTTGACCGACAGGGCATAGCCCAAAGATCCGGCGCAGAACAGGCCGCCTCGAGCGATGGCCAAGATCATCTCCGGCCGATAGCCGTCTCCGGCCACCATCTCGGCCAAGTCCCGGACGGCGCAGCCATACGCCGGCCAGTCCAGCCATTCCCGCTCAGCCGCCTCGCTCATCGGCCTCCCTTCAACAGGTCAATCGGCAACGGGCGCCCGGAGCGCTCCTCGAGGGCGAGTCTCCCCTGGGCGTCGAAGGCTATCGCCGCGCTTCCATCCAGCAGCCGTCGGATGGGCCCGGAGATGATATCGGCTCGCCATCCCCTGAGCGCTCGAGAGCCGTGATCGCCTCCCACCAGCGCCTCGATGTCGCCGCGGGTGGCCAGCAGCGCCGGATCCAGCTCGGCGTCGGCAGCAAGCTGGGCGACCCACGCGGTGATGAGGTTCACAGCGGGCTTCAGCGACGGGTCGAGCTTCGGCGTTTTTTCGGGAGGCGCGAACCCGAGGTCGGCGTCTCTGATCTCGTCGAGGAACTCAAGGAGATCCCTGTCGGCGCCCTTGCGGAGATGGCGGGGCTCGATCCCCCGGATACCCCGGAGCTGGGCGATGGTTTTGGGCATCCGCTGGGCCACCGCTGCCACCCCCAAGTCTGGGAGGATCCGGCGTACCGGCTGGTCGCGCTGCGATGCATGCTGCTCCCGCCATCGGGCCACCTGTTGGGCCAAAGCCCGTGGGCGCCCTTCCAGGCGGCGGACCTCTTTGATACGAAGCCACGCCGTCTCGGCGTTGCGAACAGTTCTGGCCCGCTCCAGCAAGAGGGCGCACTCCGCATCAGCCCAGCTCCGGCGCCCCCGTGCGTCCAACTCCTTGCACAAGATGTCGCTGATCTCCAGCAGCCGGTCCACGTCGGCTGCGGCATAAGCCAGCATGTGCTCGGGCAGGGGCCGCTGCAACCAGTCCGACATGCGAGCTTCTTTGGCCAGGCCCACTCCCAGCAGGCGTTCGTGAAGCGTGGCCAGCGACGGCGAGACGTAGCCGATGAACCTGGCGCCGATCTGGGTGTCGAAGATCTGCCGGGGCAGCACGTTGCACTCTTTGAGGAGCACTTCAAGGTCTTGGTCAGCGGCATGGAGAACCGCGGTGCCGTCGCTTTGGAGGAGATCGGCAAGCTGGGCCACCGGCACTGCCAGCGGATCGATGATGGCACGCTGGTCGTGCCAGGCCAGCTGAACCAGGGCCAGCCGGGGATGATAGGTGTGCTCGCGGTGGAACTCGGTGTCGATGGCAAAGGCGTCGGCGGCTGCGGCATCCCTGACTATCGCGGCCAGCTCGCGTCTGCTCGTGACCACCGATGCCATCCAGGGGAGGATAGCGGGCGCGAGGATCGGCGGAACGCGTCGACGTGATCGCCGATCAGGTCGACGCCAAGTCCTCAGGGGTGTCGATGTCGTACACAGCACCCGGCGGCGCCACCACATCCACCACTTTCGCCTCGTCAAGCAACGAGGCCACCGACCGCTTTCCTGAAGCGAACAAATCCTCGGCTGTCGCCAGCAACTCCGTGTGCAGGGCAAGGGGCAGGAAGTGCCGGCGATGGTCGGCGAAGACCGCTGCCGCTGGCACTGTGCCGACCACGGGCTCGCCCAGCGCATTGACCAGCGACGCAACATCGTCGGGGCGGATTCCGGGAAGGTCGCAAGGCAGGATGACCATGGTGGAGCAGGCGGCCGCCTCCAAAGCAGTGACTATGGCGCCCAGCGGGCCCTCGCCCGGCCACCGGTCGTGTACGTATCGGGCCCCCGCTGTCTCGGCAGCCAGCCGGAGCAGCGGCTGCTCGCCGCCGACCACCAGCCGCTGCGACGCCCCCGCGAGAGCCAGCAGGGCGGTGTCGATCAGCCGCCGATCCCCCACCTCGATGAACGCCTTCGCGGCGCCCATACGCCGGCTCCGCCCTCCGGCGAGAACCGCACCGCTGAACGCGGGGGCTATGGCTGTCCCCCGCAGTTCATGCGGGTGTGGGGTTTGGCGGCGGATGCGGTTGCGGGCATCGGGCTATCCGCCGTAGTTCATGCGGGTGTCTTCCATCCGCAGCACCGGGGTGTCCTCGTCGCCTTGGAAGCCGCAGTCCACCACTTCCCCGATGAACAGCGTATGGGCCCCCGTCACCACCGAATCCCGCACCACGCAGTCGAGATACGCTGGAGCGTTGTCCAGGACCGGCGCTCCGGTGACCCCATCGTGGAAGGGGAACCCGTTGAGGGTCATGCTCGCCAGGTCCACCGCCACCGGCTTGGTGAACTTGCGCACCGCGGCCCGATCCTCACGGGCCACGGTACACAGGCTGAAGACCCCGCCGGCGGTGATGAGCTCGTGGGTGAGGGCCGGTTGCTCCACCCCGATTCCAACCAGCTTGGGCTCGAAGGCCAGCTGGGTGGCCCAGTTGAGGGTCATGGCGTTGCGCCGCTCCCCTGCCCGCGACCCCACCACATACAGCCCATAGGGCATGCTCCACAACACCCGGCGCCGCAGGCGGTCGTAGGCTTCTTGGGCCTCGGGGTCGCCGCCCACCCGCTCCGGGAAAGGGCCTATCGGCCCAGTGCCGCCCGGCGCTGCCATGTCACCCCTCCAAGCAGGCGGGGGGCCACGACGGGTCGAGCTGATGCAGGAACAGCAGGCAGCGCTCATCCTCGTCGTGCTCGCCGATAGCCGCGGCGGTGGCCTGCAAGCCCGCCAGCGACCGCAAAAACCCTCGGTTCACCTCGTGTGTCCAGCGCACATACCCCGATCCCCGCCAGCCGTTCTGTCGCAGCCGGTCGAGCCCTCGGTGGTAGCCCACTCGGAAAGCCGCGTACGCCTCGGCGTCATCGCGGGCCAGCTGTCCCAATCGGGCCCAACCGTCCAGGAATCGGGGGAACCGGGCCACCACCTGGGCCACAGCGTCCCGTTTGGCATCATCGGGTTGGGCCAGCGCCGCGGCCAGCGCGGCCACGGCCTGGGGCGGCTCGGGGTCGAGGATCGTCTCAGGCGGTCCCGACGGGGTCAGGTGTACCCGCGCATCGCTCATGTCGGCAATCCTTCTACGGTCATGGGACGCGCACCAAGCGCAGCACGTCGGTGGCCTCGGTCATGCCCGCCAGCACCGCTGCCAAATCGCCGGGTTTGACGTATCCGGCCTCTTTGGCCAGCTTGATGGCCTCGGCCACCCGGTCTTCATAGCTGCCGTTTTCCAAGGCCAGCATCGGGGTCACACCCCAGCTCAAGGTGAGCTGCTGCACCGTCCGCTCCGAGGTGCTGAACCCCAAGATGGCGGTCTGGGGCCGGAAGCGGGCCATGGAGCGCACGGTGAAGCCCGACGCCGATATGCAGATGATGGCGGCCAAGTTGAGCTCGTTGGCCGCCGCTGCCCCCGAACTGGCCATGGCGTCGGTCACCGAGGTGGGGGCGTCGGCGTCGGTCATGCGCAGGCGGCGGATGTCCTCGCCCCAGCGGACGTAGTCGAACTCCTCGTCGGCCCGCTCAGCGATCCGCGCCATGGTGGCCACAGTAAGCTCCGGGTGGGCGCCGATGGCCGTCTCCGCCGACAGCATCACCGCGCTGGTGCCGTCGAAGACGGCGTTCACCACATCCGACGCCTCCGCGCGGGTGGGTGCCGAGGCCTGCACCATGGAGTCCAGCATCTGGGTGGCGGTGATCACCGGAAGCCCGCCGGCGATGCAGTCCCGGATGATCCGCTTTTGAAGATGGGGGGTCTCCTCGATGAGGCACTCGGTGCCCAGATCGCCCCTTGCAACCATGATCCCCGCAGAAGCCTCGATGATGTCCTCCAGGTTCTGCACCGCGGCCTGGGTTTCGATCTTGGCGATCACCAG
>JAPYOG010000044.1 GCA_028278785.1 Candidatus Poriferisocius anaerobius
CGGCGGGCCGCCGCCGGACGGGCGCGCAGTCACCGTCACCCCGCGGGCGAACAACGTCTTCGACAGATTACGCACCAGACCCCGCAGAACACCGCCGCGAACCAACACCGACCCCTCCACCAACACCACCTCGTCCACATCCTCCAACGGGAAATCCCACCCCAAATCACCGAAATAGCCCAAAGGAACATCCGGGGGATGGGTTATCTTGGACTCCGGATAGCCCACACTCCGCCTGTTGTAGTCATCGACCGCGGCCTCCGCAGTAGTGAACGCTCCTCCAGGCCCGAAGTCGCCCACGTACACATAGCGCCGCCCGCCCGGAGCAACGCACGACACCTCCGCGACCTGGCGCTTGAACGCGATGGCGTCGCGCTCCTCGCCGGCCATCACCCCGCCCGGCCCCGGCGGGCGGGCGAAGATCACCGTGTAAGCATCGCTGTCGTCGCACAAATCGAATATCTCATCGGCCAAACCCTCATAAGGCGGCGGCGGCGCCAACAACCGCAACCCGCCAGGCAGATCCCCCTCACCCGGAACCACACCAGCACCAACACCGCCACCGCCCACACCAGTATCCCCAACCGGGCCCGAGGGACCATCAGACTCCTCCCCCGGCCCCGGCATGCCATCGGACGGCTGCTCAGAGCCCCCGCTGGCACCGCCCGGCACCGCTGAAGGGATCGGGGTCGGGACCGCAACATCGGAAACCCCCTCAACAGCGGGCAGAGCAGAGGGAGTGCTCGCAGGCGATACGCCCACCACCCGCACCGCGTGCTCGGAGCCCTGCCCGCAGCCCGACGCGACAACAGCCGCCGCCGCGACCAGCCGCAACACGGCACTGCTCAAACCCCGTCGCTTCGCCACAAAACCCCCTAGGTCACGCATTGGGCACCTCCATCCTAATCTGTGCTGCTGCCGGGAGCGCCGTTGGTACTCGCCCAACAGGCCTCCACAAGGGTGTCTCCAATCGTTCCAGGGCAGTTGTACACCTGGAGATCGAGACCATTGACTGCGCCATCGAACCAGCCCTCCGGGCCGGGGCCGTCCGTGCTCAAGCCGTAGCCGTCGGCGCTGTTGTTGACGGTGAGCGGCCCGCCGTTCAGCCGGGCTATCTCGGTCTCGATGTCGGCCTCGTACTTGGCGATGCTCTCGGAGGCTCCCTTCGTCAGGCCGTGGTGGGCGATTCCTTTTTTGTTCGGATTGCTGTCGTCGTTGTAGGGGCTGAAGCGCGCTTCCTCGGTTGACCGGGCGGCGCGGATTATGGTCTTGGCGGTCTCGCCTCTGCCCGCGGCGATGGTCGCGGGCCACGCCAGGCCAGCCGAGGAGGGGGGCCATGCTTTGGGCCACACTGCGAACTTCGTCTTCTTTCCGGTGTTTGTAGTAGTGTCGGTGAAGGAGATGAACGGCGCGGCCTCCGGGGTATAGGGGTTGGTCCCGCCCCCACCGGATTCGCAGCATCCTATCTTCACGTAGCCCTCTTTCAACCCCAGGTCGTAGAGGTAGCACACCATTTCTTTACCTGCGGCTCCCCACCGGCACAGACGCTCTTGGACCCCGCCAGTGGGGTCGGCCAAGCCCTCGATGATCTCAACCTGGAAATTGTCGCTTGTGGTGCTGTATCTGTTGTTGTGCCTGATCCGGCAGCTTCCGTTGTCGCACGCCACCCATCGGTCGAGTGCGTACTCGCCCTTACAGTACTTGTAGCGGATGTATTTGGCGACTTCGTAGCCGCCCTTGTCGATGTCTGCCCTCTCAGCATGCCCGTATTTGAGGGCGTCGACTTGGGCTGCGGGCTCGTCGAAGTTGTCGATCTGCCACAGACCGACGCCAGCGTTCCAGTGTGCCCGCTTGTAGCCGCTCAGCGTCATGTGGGAGTACAGCATCAGGTTGTGCGAGTCTGAGTCCCTGTTGAGGTGGTTCATGTTGTCCCCCCTCGAGAGCGTCATGGGCGACAGAGCCCTGTTGGTGTAGCTGGCATTGACATCGTCGGAGAGCAATTCCGACTCCGGTATGGCCAGCATCATCGATGCCAGCATGTTCTGGGTGATCTGGCTGCGGCCGCTCTTGGTGATCTGGGTTTGGGTGCATTGTGCGCCGGCGGGCGGGGTAATGGCCTTTCGGGCTACTCTGAGCACGGCGTCGTGGACGCCGCGGGTGACGCAGTACTTGCTGGTTGACGCGCAACGGGTTGATACCGGCGTCGCGGCGGCGGCCCGGGTGGTGCATGAGCGGTCCGGGCGGGCCTGCTGCCAGTCGGCAGCAGGCGATGTCTGCCACCACAGCGGGAACTCGTAGGAGGTGGACGCTGCCAGGCCCGTGAACGCGGCGGAAAGGGTGCGGCCCTCAAACAGGCGGCTGTCGATGAGCACTCCCGCCGTGCCCGTCCGGGCGGTGTGCCAGCTTTCCACTGACGCATTCGCGCCCCACCGCAGCTCGGCGCTGTTCGGGGTGGTCGTCCCGCAGACCGGCGCCGGGTAGGAGGCCAACGCGGCGGTGGCGCAAACGGCATCGGGCTTGACGCGGGTCCAGCTACCGGCTGGGGAGTCCCTCCACCAGAAGTAGAACTGGTAGGAGGTGTTGGGCGACAGGCCGGCGAACTGCCTGGAAAGCGTGGCCGACCCGAGCGTGCGCCCGTCTGTGTGGGCCTTCGCTGTTGTAGCGGTGGCGGTGGCGGGCACTGTCGCCCGGGCGATGTGCCATTGGTGGACCCAAGGGTTCGCAGCCCAATTCAAGGTGACGCTGTCTGAGGTGGCGGCGCCGCACGCGGGAGCGGCGAGGCCAGCAGCCGATCCGGCGGTGGTGCATTGGGCGTTAGGCAGCACCCGCATCCATGGGCTGGTCCTCGATGTCTGCCACCAGAGGGCGAACTCGTAGGCGGTGTTGGGCGACAGGCCGGTGAACTGCTTGGAAAGCGTCGCCGACGCGAGCCGCCCGCCGTCGACATAGCGTGGGCCCGGGACTTGGCGGGCGACATACCACCAGCCCACCCCCGCGCTCGAGGACCAGCTCAGCGTGACGGTGTTGGCGGTGACAGCGGAGCATGCGGGCGTGCGGGGGCCCGCCGGGGCTGCCAGGGTGGAGCACCGCTTCCCGGCGGGCAGCTGCCGGTGCCCGCCGTCGACGGCGAACACGCTCAGGTAGTAGCCCGTCGACGGGGCCAAGCCCATGAAGCTCGCAGACGTGGCGGTGATCCCCTCAGCCCGCTGCCGGGCGCCGCCTGGGGAGGCGGGCTCCAGCATGGCGGTATAGGTGTCGGCACCGGCCACAGCGTCCCAGGAGAACTGGATGGCCGCCGTCGTCGCCGTGCATGCCAACCCCGACGGCCTCGCCGAGAACGCTGTACGGCAGGCCCTGCTGGAAGCCGGGCGCCATGTTGCGGCCGCCCCATCGCCGGCACCCGCCTGCACACTCAGCGCGTACGAAGTGCCAGCGCTCAACCCGGTGAAGGTATGGGAGGTGCCCGTCGCCGGCGACGGCTGAACCCAAGTACTGCCGCCGTCTCTGGACACCCGAAAGCGGTCGGCGCCGCTGTCCGCGGCCCACGACAGCTTGATCGAAGAGGCCGTGGCCGCACACCCAAGGCCAGCCGCCCCCGCCGAGGGCTGGGGCGGCGCCTCGGTGGCGCAGCTCCCGGCCGCCGAGGGGCTCCAAGCCGTGGTCGTTCCGGAGGTGTTGCCCGCCTGCACGCTCAGCGCGTACGAGGTGCCAGCGCTCAACCCGGTGAAGGTGTAGGAGGTGCCCGTCGCGGGCGACGGCTGGACCCAGGTCCTGCCGCCGTCTCTGGACACCCGAAAGCGGCTGGGAGAGCCGCCTGCGGTCCACGACAGGCGAATCGTCGTCGTAGTCGCCGTGCAGGCCAGCCCCGCCGGCGCGGCGGGCGCGCACACCGACACGTACCACCAGCCGGTGCTGTCTCTGCCCGTGTGCTTCCACACGCCACCGTGCGCGCACGGCACGCCCACAGCAGAACTCGGCACCACCGGAGGACTCGGACACCCATTACGCAGACGATTAC
>JAPYOG010000045.1 GCA_028278785.1 Candidatus Poriferisocius anaerobius
GGGCTGAAGCGCAGGCGCCTGCTGCGGCAACGCCGAGAGCGGCCGTCGCCGCCAGCGCCCGTTTGCCGACCCCGCCTCGTCGCAACCGCCTCCCGGTCATGTTCGCTCGAACTGCCATCCGTCGTCCAGGAGGGTCAGGCGATGCCGGGGGCCGGGAGCGCCGGCATCGTGGGTCTGGTAGCCCGCGTCTTCGTGCCAGAGCGAAACGGGCACTCCGCTGTCGAGGGCGACACGGGTGGCGTAGTGGGGGATGCTGTCGCCCCGAGCCCGGGCCGCCGCCAGGGCTTCGTCAGCGGTGGCATGCTCGGCCAGCTCCATGAGGGTGATGTAGGTGGGGGGCAGCATCTCGAGCTCGCCGGCCCTGTGGCGCTCGAGGGTGTAGGCCGGTCGCCACCAGGCGTGCTCTTTGATCTCGCCGCCGTCCACGGTTACCGGCCCGGCGGGTGCGGGAGCGAGGAAGAACCAGGTGGCGAAGCGCTTGTCCACGGTGGTGGGGGGCACCCAGTGGGAATAGGGAACCAGATCGTCGATGGAGATGCTCTGGTCGGCCTCCTCGGAGGCCTCTCGCACCGCTGCCGCCCGGCTGGCGGCGAATACGTCGTCGGGCCGGTCGGGCGGGTAGTCGGCGTCGTCCACCCGCCCGCCGGGAAACACCCACATCCCGCCCACGAAGCTGAGCTTGGAGCTGCGCCGCATCATCAGAGTTTCCAGCCCCGCGGGGCCGTCGCGCAGAACAACCACGGTGGCCGCAGCCACCAACTCGGAAACCTCATCGGAGCGGCCGGCCCAGCCGGTGAACCGCTCGCGGCGGGCGCCGCTCATAGTGACCCAGCCATCCCCATCACCCTACCGGTCATGTGCAGGGGTTCCATGGCCGCTCCAGTGGTTGGGCGCCTTGGGGCCCAGGGGGACCAGCTCCGACCTGGGATCCAGGTTCAGACCGAAACCGCTCGCACCCATGCCTGCCACCCGGTTCAACTCCAATCGGCCGGCCCAGTCGAACCTGAGGCTGGAGCAGGGAGTCGGCATTCATGCGGCCAACGTTCAAGCCATCCGGCGGCCGGCCCTCGGCAACCGCTCCGATCACCAGATCGGCGTTCTGGTTGATCACGCCTATCAGCCGCACCAGCGTGGAGGGGTTTGCCGTGGCCAGGCAGGTGACCGATCTGTCGGCGGCCCCTAGAATGCCGGTGAGGAGATAGCGGGCATCGTGGTCGGCAATATCGGATATTTCGGCAGCGGGCCTACCTTTCGGCGTCTTGGCAGAAAGCGCGTGCCGAACAGCGCGTCCCACACAATCAGGTTGTTGCCGAAGTTGTGGTCTGATTCTGCCGGGACCGCCGAATGGTGCCAGCGGTGCAGTTCGGGTCCGCTCACCACATGGTTGAGAGGTCCCAGCCGCACGTCGCAATTCGAGTGCTGGTAGAAGCCGTTGACGGCGTAGAACACGAAATACGCGGCCAGGGCTTCCCCGCCCACGCCTACCAGCGCGAACGGCAGCGCGTCGGCGCAAAACTGCGCGGACTTCTCGATCGGGTGGAAGCGCCCGACGTTGACCCAGTAGAGGCCGTGGGGCGAGTGGTGAACGGCATGGAATCGCCACATGCACTCGAACTTGTGGAAGGCGCGGTGCAGCCAGTACCGGAGCAGGTCGGCCAGAGCCAGCATGAGCACAGCCTGCACCGCGATGGGCTGGTCATGGGGCCACAGGCCATCGACGGCTATGCCGGCGTCGGCCAAGACATCGGCGATGGCGATCACGGCCAGGAACGACAACAGGAGCGGCAAAGCCACTTGAACTGCCAGCATGAACGACACGTCGGTGCGCACGTCGTCTGGCGAGGGCCTCCACTCGGACCGGTAGGGCAGCTTCAACTCGTGGAGCGTTACGAGGGCCGCCCCGGTCAGGACCGCAGCGTATGAAGCCAGGGTCGCATGCACTCCGGCTGCCATCAAGACGGCGAAGAGGGCGAAGGCGAGGCTGAGAACCGCCGGATATGACCCGCCTATGACAAAGCGCTTGATGAGCGTATCGTACCCTGCTACCCGAGCGACACTGGGGTTGACGCCGGGGCAGCCGCCTCGGCGAAGAAGTCGTTGCCCTTGTCGTCGGTCACGATGAAGGCCGGGAAGTCCTCCACCTCGATGCGGAACACCGCCTCCATGCCCAGCTCGGGGTATTCCAGCACCTCCACCTTGCGGATCGAGTCCTTGGCCAAGCGGGCGGCGGGGCCCCCGATCGACCCCAAGTAGAAGCCGCCGTGGCGGGCGCAGGCTTCAACCACCTGGCGGGACCGGTTGCCCTTGGCCAGCATGACCATGCTGGCGCCCGCGGCCTGGAACTGATCCACGTATGGGTCCATCCGCCCGGCAGTGGTGGGGCCGAACGATCCGGACGCGTAGCCCTCGGGGGTCTTGGCCGGCCCGGCGTAGTACACCGGGTGGTTGCGCAGGTACTCCGGCATCGGCTCTCCGGCGTCCAGCCGCTGCTTGATCCGGGCATGGGCCAGGTCGCGGGCCACCACCAGCGTGCCGGTGAGCGACAGCCTGGTTTTCACCGGATACCGGGAGAGCTCGGCCAAGATGTCGCCCATGGGCTGGTTCAAGTCGATGTCGGCCACTTGGCCGCCCAGCTCCTCGTCGGTGGTCTCGGGGAGGAAGCGGGCTGGGTCGGTTTCGAGCTGCTCCAAGAAGACTCCCTCGGCGGTTATCCTGCCCAAGGCCTGGCGGTCGGCTGAGCACGACACCGCCACCCCCACCGGGCAGGAGGCGCCGTGGCGGGGCAGCCGGATCACCCGGACGTCGTGGCAGAAGTACTTGCCGCCGAACTGGGCGCCGATCCCGAAGTGCCGCGTCAGCTCCAGGATGCGCTCTTCCCAGTCCAGGTCGCGGTAGGCGTGGCCGGTCTCAGAGCCCTGAGTGGGGAGGGTATCCAAGTAGCGGGCCGAGGCGTACTTGGCCACCTTCAGGGTGTATTCCGCCGAAGTGCCGCCGATGACCACTGCCAGGTGGTAGGGCGGGCAGGCCGCGGTGCCCAGGGTGCGCAGCTTCTCGTCCATGAAGCGGGTGAGCGATTCGGGGTTGAGCAGCGCCTTGGTCTCTTGGAACAGGTACGACTTGTTGGCCGAGCCCCCTCCCTTGGCCATGAACAGAAACGAGTATGCGTCTCCCGGTGTGGCGTAGATCTCGATCTGGGCGGGCAGGTTGTTGCCAGTGTTGCGCTCTTCGAACATGGTCAGCGGCGCAAGCTGGGAATAGCGCAGGTTGCAGGCCTGGTAGGTGTCGTACACCCCTCGGGCGATGGCGCGCTCGTCATCGGCGCCGGTGAGCACCCTCTCGCCCTTGTGGCCCACCACCACCGCGGTCCCGGTGTCCTGGCAGCCGGGCAGCACCCCGCCGGCGGCGATGTTGGCGTTGCGGAGCAGCTCTGTGGCCACGAACCTGTCGTTGTCCGACGCCTCGGGGTCGTCCAAGATGGCTGCTAGCTGCGCCAGGTGCCCTGATCTCAACAGATGGGCGATGTCCCTCATGGCCGTGCTGGTGAGCAGGCGGAGGGCTTCGGGGTCGATTTGGAGGAACCGGCGGCCGCCCAGTTCTACCGTGGAGACATGGTCGGTTGTCAGCAGCCGGTACTCGGTTGTGGTGTCGGGCCCTTTGGGGAGCAGTTCGGTGTAGGCGAAGTCGGCCATAGGATCTTGAGGATCTCGTCGATGCTCGTTTGGGCGTGGCCGCCTCAGCCGAGCGCCGGGGTGCCGGCGAACGGCGGGGGGTCGCCGACGGCGGGAATCAACGGGGGGTGCCAGCTCATCGCCCGGCTGAGCTGGTCTGCGAATTGCCTCCAGTCTGGGGGATTCCAGCCCTCGGCGGAGGCCCGCAGGCTGAGCTGGTGGTCGAGGTGGACGACGGCGGGCAGCGATTCCAATCCCAGGGCTCTCACCACAGAGCGATCCTCGTCGGCGAACGCGAGGATCTCCTGGGCCCACGGTCCGAGGAACTCCTCGGTCTGCTGGGGCGAGGCGGTGACCATGAAGGCCACCCGGCAGTCGGCGCCTACGAAGTTGCGCAGAACGCGGCCCGCGGTGTCGAGAATCCAAGAGCTCTCGTAGGTGTACGGGTCGAGCACGGCGATTACCAGATGGAAGACGGTGACCCAGTCTCCAATCGGGCGGGCATCGCCGCTCAGCGGCGTGAGGTTCACATCGGCGTCGAGCGTGCTGGGCATCGCCCCAGAAATTAGCCCAGCCCGGGGCCTGAGTTCAGTGTCGAACGGTCCAGTGGCGAACAGCGCAGCGTCGAGCGGTCCGGTACAGAGCACAGATAGCCCGATGGCCACCGGCCACCCGGCCAGCCCTGCGCTGCGGCGAGGCTGGCCCGCAACAGCGCGGCCACCACCGCGCCCAGCAGCCTGGCTATTTGTCGGGGCATCGATATATCAGCCGCTCGGTTGCGAGGCCCGGATACAAGGGCTGACAGCCCGCCCCGTTCTCATAAGAAATCCAGTAGCCCCGATTGAACCACTTTTGAAATTGGGGCATCGAAATGTCGCCGTTCTCCATAGGCGAACGCGAATCGCTGTTGTCGTCGCCGCTGTTGTCGTCAGGACGTTCGGGTTCTTCGGCGACAAGGCAGAGGCCGGTGAGCGTGATGGACGTTGCTCTAGCGGCTCTTTTGCCATAGCGGGCAGCGTTTTTTCGGATCCAGTCGTCAGCTTCCCGGCTGAAGACAAAGGATCGCGTTATGAATAGCCTAACTGCTAAGATGGCTCCAATGGCATTCATTCCCGAGACCGAAGAGCGCCGTATTCCAATTTCATTTGCGAGTAGCATCGCCTACGGCTTGGGACTCATGACGCTCCTTGGCTGGCTCACAGGCGGCGAAGCCCCAACATGGGCATTGATCGCTGCCACTTGCCTCTCAGGCTCAGCAGTCGCCGGAGTGATGCTGTCGAGACTCTGGTACCGCCGACACCACTCCTGACTTAGTCTCCACGAACCCTGTGGTGGCCTGGATCAGCTCAAGGTGACCCCAAGGCGATATGGGGAGCTACTGAGGCCCTCGATCATATCTGGGGCTGTGCCAGTTCGATCATCTCCGGCTCGATGGGTTACTGGCGACGGCGCATATCTCGGTCCCGTTGTCGGAGACCGCCACAAGCAGCGGCGCGTCGTCGTGAGGGGGCTCGGCGTCGGGGCTGGCCAGGCGGGCTGCGAGTTCGTCGGTGAGGAGCCCCTCGTTTTGCAGCGCGCGGGTGAACAGGACCCGGGCGGCGACCGAGTCGGGGCTTGCTGTGGAGTGGGTAGCTATCCATTCGCGGGACACGATGTCGACGATCGCGTAGGCCCAGCGGGCTGTCGTGCAGCGTTCTCACATGGAGGCGTCCCAGCACCACAGCCTTGACCGCGAAGCGGACATGCCCGCGCTGGGAGGATCCCGACCGCATCCGGGTGTGGACCACCTCGCCGGTGTCGTCTCTGACAGCGGCCAGCGGGTGGTAGCCCAACACCTTGGTGTGGTCGTAGGCGGTGCCCTGCCCGACGCCTCGCAGTCCGTGGAGTCCAGACCACGGTCATCGCGGCGACGTCTGGTGCCGCGCCCGCCGACCGCGCCCGACCCAGCGCCAGCTCGTTGGCGCGGTCGAGTTGGCGGACATGGCCCCAGCTGAACGACCGCAGCCACATCCCCAAAGTAGAAGGCGCCGACACCGCGAACGGCAGCACCGACCAAGCCGATCCCGCCCGCAACCTGTCGGTGTCGCCGATGAACGAGCCGCCCACCAGCATCGACGCCACCACCGACAGCGCCTTCGCGCCCGACCCCGACCCGACCCAGGCGGGCGCACCGCCTCATTAACCAACGCCTCCAAACCCAGCCGACCCATCACCGTGTCCGCCAACAAAAGCCCCGCGTCGGCCACCAAAGACCCGTCGTCGAAACGAGCCTCCAACCCATCGATACCGCCAGATACGCTGTCTACTGGAAGTGCCTCCTGGCGTGGGAGAATGCGGTTTGGGATAGGACCGGTTCTCGCCATACGAGGAGGCACTTCCAGTGGACAAACCAACCCCCAAACCACCACCCCACCGGTGGATTGAGGCTAAGTCAGGAATGGTGTCGGCGGTACCAGAGTCTCGACAGCATCACTCCGGCGACTGCTGAGCCTGAGAGACAGGCGGCAGCGATCAATGCCCATGTCGGGGCTTCGCCCCCTGTGAGCCAGCCAAGGGCTACCGCTAATCCCACACCCCAGGTCAGGCTGGTCGCAAATGAAATTGGAATACGGCGCTCTTCGGTCTCGGGAATGAACGCCATTGGAGGCATTCTAGCAGCTGGTCAATTCACGGCGGAATCCTTTGTCTCCAGCCGGGCAGCTGATCGAGGCCCGCCACCGGCGCCAGCAGCACCGCCGACTGGTCTTCCAGCGGGAAAGTGCGGCCTCGCCGCTTCGCTTGGTCACGCACCCATAGGCGCGTGACCGGTCGCGATCGGGGTCGTCGGGATTGCCCCGGGTTGCTTGGCGCAGGCGCTAGTCTGCGTTCTGTTGGGGAGACGGCGCCTGTCTCTCCCGAGGAGTCCAAGTGTCTGACAGTCCGCCGTTCGACCCGGCCTTTTTCCGCCAAGTGCTCGGGCAGTTGCCCACCGGGGTGACCGTGGTCACCGCCGCGGGGCCGGCGGGGCCTGCCGGGTTGGCCATCGGCTCGTTCGGCTCGGTGTCGCTCGACCCGCCGCTGGTCATGTTCATGCCGGGCAAGTCCTCGAGCAGCTGGCCGGTGATCGAGGCCGCGGGCCACTTCGGGGTGAACATCTTGGCTGAAGACCAAGCGGACATGTCCAACCTGTTCGCCTCCAAGGCCGAGGACAAGTTCGCCGGTTTGGAGTGGACGACCAAGATCACCGGCGCTCCGATCTTCGAGTCAGCGTTGGCGTGGGTCGACTGCGAGGTGGCCCAAGTGGTGGAAGGCGGCGATCATTGGATCGTTCTCGGGCGAGTGCTGGACTTGGGTGTGCAGCGAGACGACGCAGGGCCGCTGGTGTTCTTGGCCGGCAAGTACGGCGCCTTCGCCCCGCTGGGCTGATCGCCGAAATAGAATTGGAGGGCCATGCCCATCTACGCGCTTGCGGATATCGAGCCCGACATCCATCCTGAGGCGTTCGTCCATCCCCAGGCTGTGATCATCGGCCGGGTGAGCGTGGGCGCTGAGTCGAGCATCTGGCCGGGAGCGGTCCTGCGGGGCGATGGAGCGGGGATCACCGTCGGCGACCGCACGTCCATCCAGGACAATGCCGTGCTCCACAACACCGATGAGCTGTCCACGGTGGTGGGCAGCGACGTCACCGTGGGGCATCTGGCCCACTTGGAGGGCTGCACCATTGAGGACGAGGCGCTGGTGGGCGTCGCCTCAGTGGTGCTGCACGAGGCGGTTGTGGGGCGGGGAGCACTGGTGGGGGCCAGCGCGGTGGTCACCAACCACATGAGGATTCCCCCTCTTGCGCTGGCTGTCGGGGTGCCGGCCAAAGTCCGCGAGGGCCACATGTCGGAGGGCCAGAACCGGGCCGACGCCCAGAGGTATGCGGCCCGATGCCGCCGATATCGGGCTGAGATGCGATTGCTGGGCTGAGCCCCGGTAGGATCAAGCCCAGTTTCGTCGCACCCTTCGCTAGGATTTGGATATGTCATCGGAAGCCCTCGCCCTTGATCTGGGCCGGTACAAGCTCGGCTGGAGCGACGAGGAAGACTATGTGTTCAAGCCGAAGAAGGGGCTGAGCACCGACATCGTCCACGAGATGTCGTGGATGAAGAGCGAGCCCGACTGGATGCGGAACTTCCGCACGAAGTCCCTCACCCGATTCGAGAAGCGGCCCATGCCCGCCTGGGGCGGCGACATGTCGGGCATCGACTTCAACAACATCTACTACTACATCAAGCCCACCGAGTCGCAGGTGGACGCCTGGGAAGACCTGCCCGACGCCATCAAGGACACCTATGAGAAGCTGGGCATCCCCGAGGCCGAGCGCAAGTACCTGGCCGGGGTGACCGCCCAGTATGAGTCCGAGGTCGTGTTCCACCGCAATCGGGAGGACTTGGAGCGCCAGGGGGTGCTGTTCTGCGACATGGACACAGCACTGCGGGAGTACCCCGAACTGGTGAGGGAGCACTTCGGCACCATCATCCCGCCGGGTGACAACAAGTTCGCCGCCCTGAACTCCGCGGTGTGGTCGGGCGGCAGCTTCATCTACGTGCCGCCGGGCGTGACCGTGGAGATGCCGCTTCAGGCCTATTTCCGCATCAACGCCGAGAACATGGGCCAGTTCGAGCGAACCCTGATCATCGCCGACGAGGGCTCGCAGGTTCACTACATCGAAGGGTGCTCTGCCCCGGTGTACACCAGCGATTCACTGCACTCCGCCGTGGTCGAGATCCTGGTCAAGAAGTCGGCCCGGGTCACCTACACCACGATCCAGAACTGGTCCAACAACGTGTACAACCTGGTGACCAAGCGGGCCAAAGTCGAAGCCGAGGGGCACATGGAGTGGATCGACGGCAACATCGGCTCCCGGCTGACCATGAAGTACCCTGCGGTGGTGATGGTGGGCCCCAAGGCATCGGGGGAGGTGCTGTCGGTGGCCTACGCCGGCGCCGGCCAGCATCAAGACGCCGGTGCCAAGATGACCCACGCTGCTGCGGAGACCACCTCCAAGATCGTGTCCAAGTCGATTTCCAACGGGGGCGGTCGCACCAGCTACCGCGGTCTGGTGCGGGTGGAGGACGACGCCTACGGATGCCGCAGCCATGTGCAGTGCGATGCGCTGATCCTGGACGAGGACAGCGTGTCCGACACCTACCCCTACATGGAGGTGGGCACCCGGGACGCCGAGATCGGCCACGAGGCCACGGTCTCCAAAGTGGCTGATGAGCAGCTTTTCTATCTGATGAGCCGGGGGCTGACCCAGGAGCAGGCCATGGGAATGATCGTCAACGGCTTCATCGAGCCCATCACCCGCACCCTGCCGATGGAGTACGCCGTGGAGTGGAGCCGGCTCATCGAGTTGCAGATGGAGGGATCTGTCGGCTGATGCCCATGCGGCAGGACTGCAAGTTCTTCGAGAGCCGGTCGTACCCCAACGGGGAGACCGTGCGGAAGTGCGATTTGGATCTGGCCCCCGAGGCCCCATGGC
Source organism: Candidatus Poriferisocius anaerobius (assembly GCA_028278785.1). Classification (GTDB taxonomy): domain Bacteria; phylum Actinomycetota; class Acidimicrobiia; order Acidimicrobiales; family Bin134; genus Poriferisocius; species Poriferisocius anaerobius. The sequence goes on from JAPYOG010000045.1 coordinate 9,175, forward strand.
GCTGTCCGGAGGACTGCTCTGCCTTTGAGCGCCGCATGGTGGACGTGAACTGGTCGCACGGCACCTTGGTCACGCCGCCGACTCCCGATGAGCCGGCCAGCGTGGGGACCGATGAGAGCATCGGCGCATTGCTGGACGCGGCCGAGAACATCGTGAACGAGGCCGGCCCTCGGGTGATGGCCGAATTGGAGAAGGAGAAGTCGCGGCGTTGGCTGCAAGTGGGCGGCGGAGGGAAGGCGAAGCGGCGAAAGCGCCGTCGGCGTTCGTGATCGGAACCCAGTTCACCCCCGAAGCAGCCGGAGCGATTCCCGGCCCTGACTGGCTGGTCCGCCGCCGGGTGGGCGCGGCCGAGCAGGTGGCCGCCGCGCCGATGCCCTCGGCGGAGCAGGAGGTGTGGCGCTACACCCCGATCGGCCGGCTGGACCTCAGCCGCTATCAGCTCGTCGGCGACCCCGGCGGCGCTTCTCCGGCGCCGGTTCCCGACCACAGCGCCATTGCCGATATCAGCAACGGGCGGCTGCGCGTTGTAGACCTGTCCCCTGAGGCCGGGGCCCAGGGAGTGGAAGTCCGCCCGCTGGGCGATGGCGACGCGGAGTTGGCCGCGTCGGTTGACGTGGACCTGTTCTCGGCCATGAACGCCGCATTCTCTGCTGAGCCGGTGCTGGTGCGAGTCCCGCCGGGGGTGAGCGTGGAGAAGCCGGTGGTGATCCGCCACTGGGTCGACGCTGACGGCGCCGCGGTGTTTCCCCGGCTGATCGTGGACGCGGGGGCCGACTCCTCAGTGGAGGTGCTGGAGTTGCACGGCTCGGCCGACGTGTCCGCCTTGGTGAGCCCGGTGGTCGAGATCAGGGCGGCGGCGGCGGCCCGAGTCGGCTACCTGGCCGTGCAGGACCTCGGGCCCAAGGTGTGGCACATCGGCTCGCAGGCGAGCAGCGTCGGCTCGCAGGCCCACCTGAGGGCGTCAACGGCCGCGTTCGGCGGGGAATACGCCCGGATGCGGTTGGACACCCGCTTGTCGGGCCGGGGGGCTGCCGGCGATCTGATCTCGCTGTATTTCGGCGACGGCCGCCAGACGCTGGACTTCCGCACTTTCCAGGATCACGCCGCCCCCGACACCACCAGCAGCCTGCTGTTCAAGGGCGCGGTGGACGATGCCTCCCGCTCGGTGTACACCGGGCTGATCCGGGTGAGGCCCAATGCCCGGGGCACCAGCGCCTATCAGACAAACCGCAACATCAAGCTGTCGGAGGCTGCTTGGGCTGAGTCGGTGCCCAATCTGGAGATCGAGAACAACGAGGTCCACTGCAACCACGCCTCCGCCGTGGGCCCCATCGACAGCGAGCAGCTTTTCTACCTGGAGAGCCGGGGCGTTCCCACCGAGACCGCCGAGCGCCTCATCGTCACCGGTTTCTTCGACGAGGTGCTGGACCGGTTCCCCGTTGCCGGGGCGGTGCCGGCGGTGCGCGATCGGCTCCAGTCCAAGATCGCAGGTTTGGGCCATCATCATGCGGGCAACGGGAGCGGTTCGTGAGCCCTGATCGG
>JAPYOG010000046.1 GCA_028278785.1 Candidatus Poriferisocius anaerobius
CCCCGGCTCAACCACAACTTCGAGGTGACAGCCGGTGTGGGTCGAGACGAGTCCGCCGCCCTGCTCCGGGAGTTCTTCGCCGGACGCCGCTGAGTCAGCGGCGCTGCTTGGTGCTGCGTGCGGCCCGGTGGCGGGGCCAGAACAGCAAGGCGACCAGGACCACGGCCGCGGAGATGATCGCCACCAGTGCCACGGTGGTCCCGCTGATGCCGCCGCCGCCCGACCCCTCGGCGGCCGACTCGGGAAGCCACTCGGCGGGGGCGGCGGACGGGTCGTAGGCGAACTCCCACTCCTCGGTGGCCCAATCACCGTCGCTTTGGTCCAGCAGCTCCCAGATCACCTTGTACCGGCCGGGCTCGGCAAGCGGGTCGAAGCGGCCCCGCACCAGGTGGCCGTCCACCTCTATCTCCGTCAGAGTCAGGGTGCCGTCGGGATATTGCAGCGCCACTCCATTCAACTCGTGGGGCCCAATGGGCTCTCGGAACTCCATCTCCACCCGGTCGAGGAATCCACCGACTGCTTGGCCGGGCCTCGGGGCCGACCGGCGCATCTCGGCATGGGCCCCGGCAGTGTCGCGGAACACGGCCAAAAGCGAGAACAGCAGGGCGAGCACTATGGCGACCGCCACCACCAGCGCCACGGCTTTTCGGATCCGAACCCGCATTCGCCAACCCTATGCCTCCAGTTGCCCCTCCGAACAGCCGACCGACACCGGTTGGGCGTATCGTGCAGGAATGCTTGCGATGAGCGGCGCCCACGGCGCCATCGGCCACGATCCGGAGGGGATCAAGGGCAAGCAGATAGCCGGGCAGACGCTACGCCGGGTGGCGGGCTTTGCACACCCCTACCGGGCCATGCTCGCCGGATTCGTGGTGGTGCTGCTGCTGGGGGCGCTGCTGTCGCTGGTGCCCCCGCTGCTGTTCCGCCAGATCATCGACGACGCCATCGAGAACCGCGACCGGGGCCGAGTACACCTGCTGGCCGGGATCATCGTGCTGGCTGCTTTCGGCGAGGCCGCCCTGTCGTTCATCGAGCGCTACTGGTCGGCCCGAATCGGCGAAGGGCTGTGCCCACCAAACGGGTGGGCCGCAAGCTCCAAGCCCTCACCCGGGAGTCCATGGAGCACAACGCATCCATGAACACGGTGATGACCGAGCGGCTGAACGTGTCGGGGGCGCTGCTGGTGAAGCTGTTCGGCCGCCACAGCCAGGAAAGGGACGGATTCGGGGCCACCGCTGGACGGGTGCGCGACATCGGTGTTCGCAGCGCCATGTACGGGCGGACGTTCTTCATCGCCCTGAGCCTGGTGGGGGCGGTGGGCGCCGCGGTGCTGTACTGGCTGGGCGCCCAGCTTGTGATCTCCGGGGCGATCACGGTGGGCACTCTGGCGGCCATGGGGTTGATGGTGGTGCGGATCTACACGCCTCTCACCAGCCTGACCAATGCCCGGGTAGACGTGATGACGGCTCTGGTCTCGTTCGAGCGGGTGTTCGAGGTGCTGGACACCCCCAATCCCATCGCCGACGGTCCCGATGCGGTCGCGCTGCAAACCCCGAAAGGGCGCATCGAGCTGGCCGACGTGACCTTCACCTACCCACCGGGCGACGAGCAGCTCTCCTCGCTGCAAACCGACGACGCTGCGCCGGAGGCCACCGGCCAGCCGGTGCTGCGCCATGTGTCGGCAACGATCCAGCCCGGCCAGCTAGTGGCGCTGGTGGGGCCGTCGGGCGCGGGCAAGACCACCTTGGCTGCACTTTTGATCCGCCTCCACGACGTGGACTCCGGCGCCGTTCTGATCGACGGCACCGATGTGCGAGACATCGCCCAGGAGTCGCTGCGGGCCTCAGTGGGGATGGTGCCCCAGGATCCCCACCTTTTCCATGAGACGGTGGCCGACAACCTGCGCTACGCCCGTCCCGGCGCCACCGAAGCCGAAATGGAGTCGGCCTGCCGCTCGGCCCATATACACGATCTCATCGCCTCGCTGCCCCAGGGCTACAACACCCTGGTGGGGGAGCGCGGCTACCGCTTGTCGGGCGGCGAGAAGCAGCGGCTGGCAATCGCCAGGGTGCTCCTCAAAGACCCAGCCATCGTGGTGCTGGACGAAGCCACCAGCCACCTCGACAGCGAGAACGAGGCTCTGGTGCAGCAGGCCCTGGGGATTGCGCTTCGAGGGCGCACCGCTGTGGTGATAGCCCACCGGTTGTCCACGGTGGCCAATGCCGACCAGATATTGGTGCTCGACAAGGGCGAGCTGGTGGAATCGGGGCGCCATGACGCCCTCCTGGCAGCCGACGGCCTCTACGCCGAGCTGTACTCCACGCTGTTGCGGAACGAACAGCGTGTACCTGCGGAGACCAAGCTGTGAGCCTTTTCGAGTCGGCTGGGCCAACAGGGGGCGCCCGCCAGCCCACCTTCACCGTGGCCGAGCTGGCCGACCGGATCAAGCAGGTGCTGGGCGACGCCTTCGAGGGCGGTATCTGGGTGGAGGGGGAGATCCGCAACCTCAACCGGGCCCGAAGCGGACACGTGTACTTCGATTTGGTCGACCCCGATCCCGACAGCGGCAGCGGAAAACAGCCGGAGGCGTCGGTGGGGGTGGCGCTGTTCAAGTTCAGCCGAGCCAAAGTGGACGATGTGCTGCGCCGGCACAGCGGCATGGCCTTGGAAGACGGGATGAAGGTCCGCATTCAGGGCGAGCTGGACTTCTGGCCTCCCCGGGGCCTGCTGCGCCTGCGGATGACCGGCATCGACCCCAACTTCACGCTGGGCGAGCTGGAGGCGGAGAGGCGCCGCCTCCTGGAGAAGCTGAGCAGCGAGGGCCTGTTGTCCAAGAACCGCCGCATCCCCTTCCCGGTGGCCCCGCTGCGGGTCGGCCTGGTGACCTCGCGCAACAGTGCCGCCCATCGCGACTTCTGCGATGAGCTCCACACCAGCGGGTTGGCCTGGCAGGTGGTGCTCGCCGACACCCCGGTGCAGGGGGTGGAAGCCCCCCCGCTCATTGCGGCGGCCATCCGGGCGGTTGGCCAAGCCGGTGTGGATGTGATCGCCTTGGTCCGCGGCGGCGGTGCCCGCACCGATCTGGTGGCCTTCGACAGCGAGCTCGTGGCCCGGGCCATCGCCGAAGCCCCCGTTCCGGTGGTCACCGGGGTGGGCCACGAGATCGACCGCACCATAGCCGACGAGGTAGCCCGCGAAGCCCAGAAGACGCCCACCGCCGCGGCGGTGTTCATCGTGGGCGCAGCTCGGGCACACCTGGAGGCAGCCGAGCTGGCGTGGGGCGAAATCGCGGGCTGGAGCCATCGGCTGCTCGGCGATGCCAACCATGCGCTGGCCGCGGTTACCCAGACCACCGCCCGGGCCGCCGAGGCCCATCTGCACCAGGCGGACAGCCGGCTCCATGGCCGAGCTGGGCGGGTGCGGGAGTTGGCCGAGAATCGGACTCGAGGCGAGACCCGCAAAGTGGACGATTGCGCGGGGACCATGCGCCACCGGGCTGCGGCGGCCATCGTCAGCGAGCGGCGCACGCTGGAGCGGAAGAAGTCAGGTATGGTTGCCCAGGCTTTGCGAATCCCAACAGCGGCGGCCAAAGAGCTGTCCAACCTGGAGGGCCGGACGCGCCTGCTGGACCCCCGGGCTATCTTGGCCCGCGGTTGGTCGATCACCCGCCATGGAGGCAAAGTTGTGCGCGATCCATCCGCGGTTGCCGCTGGAGACGAGCTGGTGACCACCCTGGCCAAAGGCGAGCTGCGCAGCGCCGTATCGGAAGGCAACTGAGGAGCACAAGACGATGGGCAACCCCGATATCGGCTATGCCGACGCACTGAGCGAACTTCAGCAGATCCTTGGCGAGCTGGAGGCCGAGGACATCGACATCGACGTGCTGGCAATGAAAGTCGGGCGGGCTGCGGAGCTGATCCGTGTGTGCCGGGGGCGGATCAACGACGCCGAGGTGCGGGTCAAAGAGATCGTGGCCGGACTGGACCACGAGCAGGGCGGGCCCAGCCCGAGCGGGGAGAGCGAGCCTTGCCCATAGAAAAACTCAACACAGTCGACGCTTCCATCGTCTTCGATTTGCCCGACGCGCCCGAGTCGGCGGGCATCGTCCGGTCGGCCCGCAAAATCCTGCCAGGCGGGGCCGTCGACCTGGCCCGATCCATGACCTACACCTTCGCCACCTTCGAGATGCGCCGCGGCGGGGCTTCGGCATGGATCAACGCCGTTGACGACGACCGGGCCGACGCGCTGGCCAAGTTCGCCGCTGAGATCGCCCCGATGGTGGCCTCAGGCCGTTTTCTGCCCGAACCCGGCACCCGTGTGTCCCGTGCCGCGCTGGGCTCTTTGGCCGACGCCGACCCGCGAGCCGAGATCGGAGACGTGGCCGACCGGGCCACAGTGGAGGGCGTGGCAGCCGCGGCGGCTCAAGCCAGCGGTGGACTGGACGGCCGCACGGTGGCGATCGAGGGCTTTGAAGGCACCGGCCCCGCGCTGGCCGCCGCGGTGGCCGAACAGGGCGCCAAAGTGGTGGCGGTCACGCTCGGCGCACAGGGGGCCGCCGACGAGCGCGGGTTCCCCGCCGATGCGCTGGGCACACCGAGAGCTATCCCCGGCGGCGATATGAGCGCGTCCGAGGCCCTCGCCAAACCAGTGGACGTGCTGTTCGCCGGGTCGAAAATGGGGGCCATCGACCACACGGTGGCCGAGCGCATCAGCGTGGGCATCCTGGTCCCCCACAGCCCGATCCCGGTCACCGCCCGGGCCCATGCCGTGCTCAGCCGGGCCGGCACCACCGTGGTGCCCGACTTCATAGCCACCGCCGGATCGCTGTTCGCCTGGTGGCCCACCGCCGACCGCACTCCCGAGGCCATCGCCGCAGATGCCGCCGGCAAAATCACCGAGTCGCTCGAGGACATCGCCGGCCACCCCGACGGCCTCTTTTTGGCCGCCTCCTATCGAGCCGAGTCCTTCCTAGCCACCTGGCAAAACCCCCTCCCCTTCGGCCGCCCCCTCGCTTCTTGAAGACCTTGAAGCTCCCAACGCGCCCAATGTGATTGCACTGCAATCGCTCTGCCTCCCAGCCCGCAGACTTGCTGCGGCAGGGGCGGACAAGCGCTCTTTCAGCCGCTTCGGGGAACTTGGCTGAAGGGGAGGTCGCGGTCGGCCGCGGGCTCTCGGGGCATGCCCAAGATGCGCTCGCTGATGATGTTGCGGGCCATCTCGGTGGTGCCGCCGCCGATGCTGGCCGCCTGGCGTTGCAGGTATTCCAAACCCGCGGCACCGGTGGACTCGCCCCGATTCCACACCAGAGCATGGTCGCCTTGCACCTCCAAAGCCACCGTGTACCGCTCGGCTCGGGACAAGCCGTGGAACAAGCGCACCAGCGATCCAGACGGCGCGGGCAGAAAACCGCCCTCAATGCCCTTGACCACCCTGTCCGACAGCATCTCCTCCACCTGGCCCAGCGTCTCCAAATGGCCTAGGCGCTGGCGGTGGCGGCCCACATCGGCGCCGCGCCGGTCACGGGCCACGGCTGCCAGATCCTCCACTCCGCCGGCGCTGGTGTTGCGGTGGCGGCCCTGGCTATACGGGGAGGCGTTGCCCACAGCGGCCCGCTCGTGGAACAAGAGGCGGGTGGCCACCGTCCACCCGTCGTCGACCTCGCCGAGCACGTTCTCAGCGGGAAGCATCAGATCGTTGAAATACTCCTGGCAGAACTCATCGGTGCCATCCACCATCTTGATGGTGTGGATCTCGATATCCGGATGGTGGATCGGCACGATGAACATGGTCAGCCCCCGGTGCTTGGGCACATCCCAGTTGGTCCGGGCCAGCATGAGGGCGTAATCAGAGCGCTGGGCGAAGGTGCTCCAAATCTTGGAGCCGTTGACGATGAACGTGTCGCCGTCCCGGTCGGCCCGGGTCAACGCGCCGGCCATGTCTGAGCCGCCGCTGGGCTCGGACATGAATTGCACCCAAAGCTCGTCGCCCTTTATCCACGCCGGTATATAGCGCTGCTTCTGCTCCTCGGTGCCGAACTCCAAGATGGTGGGGCCGCAGATCGCCAGGGTTGGCAAGCTGAACAGGATGGGCATGTCGAAGTCCATGCTCACGTCGTCGATGACCTGCTTGTGGGCAGCGGTCAGGCTCTGGCCGCCATACTCTTTGGGGTAGCACACTGCGGCGTACCCCCCGTCGTACAACCGCCGCTGGAGCTCCCGGTTGCGGCTGCTTCTTTCGTCGTCGTCTTGGATGGGGTGCCAGGGGTTGACGGGGTCGCGCCGAGGCATGTTCTCATTCATCCACGCCTCGACCTCCTCCCTGTAGCGAGCCAGCTCGCCCGGATCGGTCTCGGCATACACGAAGTCGTCCATCGCTCTCCCCCTAGTACCCCAGCAACCTCGACAAGCGTTCCCGGTGGTCGGCCGGGGTTCCGAACAAACCCCAGTTGACGGTGGCCCGCCGCATATACAGGTGCAGGTCGTGCTCGTAGGTGACGCCGATGCCGCCGTGGAGCTGCACGCAGTCCTGCATGAGCTCTACCGAGCGGTCGCCCACATAGGACTTGGCCACGCTCACCGTCCGGACCTCTTCCCTGCCGTCGGCTAGGGCGTCGGCCGCCGCGTCGGCCGCCGCATAGGAGGCCTCCGACCACATCTTCATGTCGGCAAAGCGGTGCTTGAGGGCCTGATACGACGCCAAGGGCCGACCGAAGGAATAGCGGTCGAAGGCATACTCGGCGGTGAACTCCAGCACCCTGGCCGCCAAACCGGCGCTCTCGGCGCACTGGAGCACCAGCATCACCTGGCACTGGCGCTCCACATCGGCGACGGTCGCCGCGCCCGGGGCGCCCACCAGCGCATCAGGGCCGACGGCGACGCCGTCCAAGCGCACCTCGGCGAAGCGCCGGCCCAAGTCGAGCGATTCCTGGGGGGTTGCGGTCAGCCCGGCCGCATCCGCCGACACCAGGAACTGGGCCAAACCCTCGGGGCTCTGAGTGGTGACCAGAAGATGGTGGGCCTGGGCGCCCGCCTCGACCGCGGTCTTGATGCCGTTGAGCAGATAGCCGCCGTTGGCCGGCACAGCCTCGGCGGCCACATGGGCGGCAGTCCAATCGCCGCCGGGCTCGCAGAAAGCCCATCCCAGCACCACCTCGCCGGTCATCACCCCCTCCAACAGGGCCTGCTGGTCGGGGGCGCCCAACCGGCCCAGGGTGTCGGCCACTGCGTTGGTGGGCATGAACGGCCCCGGCGTCACCCCCCGGCCCATCTCGTCGGCCACAATGGCGAGATCGACGATCGGTCGCCCGGAGATGCTGCCGCCGCCCAGCGACTCGGGCACCATCAGCGATGTCCAGCCCAGTTCGGCCGCGGCCTGCCACCAACTCTGCGGACAGCCGTCGGGGTGGTCGTGCCACTCCCGCACCTTGCCCACGGGAATCTCGGTTTCGATGAACCGCCGTGCCGTTTCCCGGAAGAACTCCTGATCGTCGCTCAAATCGAAACGCACCGGGGCAATTCCACCACGACATCACCCGAAGGGTCACATTGTGGGGTGCTATTGGATCGTTTGCCCCGCCAAGCGCCCGATACGATTAGGCGGTCCGGGGCTGTAGCTCAGCTGGCTAGAGCACCTGCTTTGCAAGCAGGGGGTCGTGGGTTCGAGTCCCATCAGCTCCACTCATGGCAATAAAATCTGATCTCCCCCCGACGACGGCACTGAGGCTGAGGCCGCCTGCCTGCGGCTCGCCGATTCCCGCCGTGCGGCTGCGGCCATGAGCGACGCTGGGCCGGCAACCCACCCGCTGGCCGAGGCTTTCGCCGCCCGCCGCCCGGCGCTGGGCGCTTGGGCCGGGCTGCCCGCGGCGATGAGCTGCGAGGTGATGTCGCGCGCGGGGTTCGACTATGTGTGCATCGACATGCAGCACGGCCTGGCCGACTACTCCGATGCGCTGGCGATGCTGGCCGCCATCGACCTGGGCACCGCCACCCCGGTGGTGCGGGTGCCCTGGAACGAGCAGGGCATCATCGGCCGGGTGCTCGACGCCGGGGCGCTGGGCGTCATCGTGCCCATGGTCAACAGCCGCGGGGAAGCCGAGGCCGCGGTGCGGTCGTGCCGCTACGCCCCCGAGGGATCGCGCAGCTACGGCCCCACCCGGGCGGCGCTGCGCGACGGGCCGGGCTACTTCGCGGGCGCCAACCAGGCAGTGCAGTGCATCCCCATGGTGGAGACGGCGGCAGCGCTGGAGAGCCTGGACGACATCGTGTCCACCCCCGGCGTGGACGCGGTGTACGTGGGCCCCTCCGACCTGTCGGTGAGCCTGGGACTCCCGCCCGGCAACAACGACGGCGCCGCCGCCTTCGACGACGCCCTGGCCGCCATCGTGGCCGCCTGCGGTCGCCACGGCGTGGTC
>JAPYOG010000047.1 GCA_028278785.1 Candidatus Poriferisocius anaerobius
GGGAGCGGATGACCGGGCTCGAACCGGCGACCTACACCTTGGCAAGGTGTCGCTCTCCCAACTGAGCTACATCCGCAGGACTGCCCAGCATAGCAAGCCTCCGTTGCAATGCTCACAGCAATAGGTCAGCGGCCGGCAGCCGCCTCCAGCATGACTGCGGCCCGGGCGCCCAACTCCAAGTCCTGGGCGATGCGGCGGGCGGCTGGGCTCATCTTGGCCGCGGTCTTGGCCAGCACCTGGGCCATGTGTTCGTCGCCCAGTCTGTCGGCCAACTCCTCGAACTGGGTTTGGAGGAATACAAGGCACAGGGCGTCCTCGTGCGTCTGCACCCGGGGGTCAGCGGCCAGGCCCCTTTTGGACACGATGGCCGACACGTCGGCGGCGAAAGCGTCGTCGTAGCCCGCTGCGGCGACGATGTCGGCCACGCCGGCGGCATGGCGCTTGGCTTGAGCGGTGCGCCACCGCAAGTAGCCGGCCCGGCCCTCGGGATAGTCCGAGCGGGGCAGCACCCAGCGTCGCAAATGATGCGCCCGGGCGGCCACCAACTGGGCATCGTCGGCATCAGGGTCGAGTCGCTGCACCCACTGGGTCATCAACTCGGCGTGGGCCTGCTCTTTGGGCCGGACCTGCCCGTCGACCTCGATAGTGTGGGGATCCTCCGCGTTGGCCGCGTCGATGGCTTCCAAAGCGGCGCTGAGCCGAGAGCCCGGAGTCGCGGAGTCAGCGCCCACGATCTTGGCTCAGGAACCGGCGGGCGGGCGCAGGTCCACCCGCAGGACCAGGAACCCGTCCTCGACGGCGCCGGTGGCGTCGCCGAGGACGGCGAAATCCTGGAAGTCCTCCTGAGCCCGGCGAATGAACAATGTCCGCTCCTCTCCGCCCACCGGGGGCAGCGGGCGGTTCCTCACCGCCTCGGCCCGTTCCCGGAACCGGGTGATCATCGCCTCCACGTCCAGTTCGTCGGCCATCACCTGAGCGTATCTCCTCGCGCGGGGCTGCCCGGCGAATCCTCCCGGGCCCGGCGAGGGGCGTCGCCGGCTCGTACCCAGTAGACGAGCGTACCCAGCAGGGCAATCACCGCGACTGCGATCAGCAGAGCCATCGCCAGCCTGACCCCGCCGTCGGAATCGGATGGCGATGGGGCAGCCTCGGTTTCGGGCTGCTCCGCCTGAGCGATCGGATCAGACGGCGCCGAGGCACCTGCCACCGATCCCAATGCGGCGGCGCCCGACAAGACCGCCAGAACAACGCTGAAGACTGCAAGCCCCTTAGTCGGCACGAGATCCAGTCTCGCGCGCCGCCAGCGCTCGGCAGGACCGCTCAATGCAGCGACACCAGCTCTACCCCGTCGCCTCGTCGGCCGCGTGCAGCAGGTCGGCGACCACATCATCGCTGTGCTCCAGGCCGACCGACACCCGGATGGTGCCCGGTCCGATGCCGGCCGCCTCCAATTCCCCGGGGGTCAGCCCGGCGTGGGTGGTGGACGCCGAATGGGCTACCAGCGTCTCAGGACCGCCCAGTGAGGTGGCGGCCTGGGCCAGCCTCACCGCGCCGATGAACCGCTCCCCCGCCCCGCTTCCGCCCGCGAGGTCGAAGGCCAAGAGCCCGCCGAACAGGCGCATCTGGCGCTTGGCCAGTCCGTGCTGGGGATGCGAGGCAAGACCTGGGTAGCGCACCGACTCCACCCCGGGATGGTCGGACAGCGCCTCGGCCAGTCGCTGGGCGGTGGCGCTCTGGCGCTCGAGGCGGACCCCCAGAGTGCGAAGACCCCGCAAGCCGTTCATAGCGTCGAACGGGGCGGCATTGGCCCCCTGCAAGATGGCGAACCCCCACAATGAGGCGATCAGCTCGGCCGTGCCCGACACCACCCCCAGGGTGGCGTCGTTGTGGCCGCCTAGTCCCTTTGTGGCCGAATGCACGCTCAAGTCGACGCCGAAGTCCAGCGGGCGGGTGATGCTCGGCGGAGCGAAGGTTGAGTCCACCGCCTTGAGCGGACCCCGAATGGCGCCCAGCTCCTCGAGGTCGACCAAGTCCAAGCGGGGGTTGGCCGGGGTCTCGGCGAAAACCAGCATGGTCCTACCCGGCCGCACCGCAGCCGCAAACGCCCCCGGCTCGGCGCCGTCCACCAGTGTGACGTCGATCCCGAAGCGAGGGCACACAGCCTGGAGCAGAAACCGAGTGCCGGAGTAGAGCTGGCGCTGGGCCACGATGTGGTCGCCCGACGAGCACAGGCCCAAGACCACGCAGCTCACCGCGCCCATTCCCGATGCGAAGGCCCGGGAAGCCTCGGCGCCCTCCAATTCGGCCATGGCCTGTTCGAAGGCAGCCACCGTGGGGTTGCCGTTGCGGGTGTAATAGCGGCTCTCGGCGCTATCCAGCGCCATGCGACTGCCAGCCTCAAGCGACGGGATGCGGAATGTGGTGGTGGGATAAAGCGCCGGCGCCAGCTCTGCCCCGCCTGAGCGCCGCCCGGCCAGGACGGCCACGGTGTCGGGATGGGAGAACCCCGAGGGATCGGGAGCGGCCGCCGTCTTGCGGCCGCGATCCCCTGATCCCGCCTCACGCGACACTGGTTCCCACCTTCTCCAGAAAGTCTTTGACGGCCTGGCCCACTGCTTCGGTCTCCAACAAGAACCCGTCGTGGCCGTGGGGGCTTTCCACCACCGTGTACACGCACCGCCCTCCTGCGGCAACCACCGCGTCGTGGAGCTCGATCTGCTGGCGGGGCGGGTACAGCGTGTCACTGGTGATGCTGAGCGACAGCACCGGCGAGTTGATCCGCGAGACCGCTCCGGCGACGCCGCCCCGGTCGCGGCCGATGTCGTGCAGGTCCATCGCCCGGTTGAGCACCAGGTAGGTGTTGGCATCGAAGCGGCGGACCAGCTTCTCGCCGTGATAGTCGAGGTACGACTCCACCTGGAAGCGGTCCCACAAGCCGTACACAGAGTGGATGTCGAACAGATCGCGTCCGAAGCGATGTTCGAATACCTCATCGGAGCGGTATGTGATCTGGGCCAGCGACCGGGCGATTGCCAGCCCGGCATGGGGACCCTGGCCGGGCGGGTTGCCGTAATAGTCGCCTCCTTGCCAGTTGGGGTCGAGCGCTATCGCAGTGCGCCCCACTGCCGACCATCCGATCTGCTGGGCGCTGGCCGCCATGCACCCGGCCAGCGAGCACACCGAGCCCACCCGGTCGGGGAACATCACCCCCCACTCCAGGGCCTGCATGGCGCCCATGGAACCTCCGACAACGGTCAGCCACCGCCTTACGCCGAGGTGGTCGGCCAACCGGCGCTGAGCGCGCACGATGTCTCGCACCGTCACCGTGGGAAAAGACGAGCCGTAGGGGTGTCCGGTGTCGGGATCGGTCGACGAGGGGCCTGTGGTGCCCTGGCAGCCGCCCAGCACATTGGCGCACACCACATAGAGATGATCGGTGTCGATGGCCTTGCCCGGCCCTATCATCTCCCCCCACCAGCCGGGGGTGCGATGGCCGTGCCCTGTCTCGCCCGCAGCATGCGAGTCGCCGGTCAGGGCGTGGCAGACCAGCACCGCATTCGACCCATCAGCAGCCAGCCTTCCCCATGTCTCGTAGGCCAAAGTCACCTGTCTCAGCGCCCCTCCCCCCTCGAGCACGAAAGAGTGGGGGCGCTCCAAGGCGAAGAACTGGCGGCTCCCGGGAGGATCGCCCGGTCGCCATGCGCCGGTCACCGGCAAATCGGTGCTGTAGCCCCGGGGATGGGGCGCCAGAAGCGCCTCTCGGACAACAGGCGCGCCGGGAAGGCCCCTGTCGCTGTGGTTCCGACCTGTCGGCATGGTCCTCCCTTCGCCTGTCTAGGGGAGGGCCACTGTCTCCGCAGCGGGCAAACTCGGACACTTGGTTGCCCCCGGCCAGACCAGGGGCCACATCCCCCGCCTAAGCGGGCGAGCACCTTGGGTGTCCCTCCCAGGTTGCTGGACTCCCCGCCCGGACACGCTGTGCCAAGCGCAGAGCCGCTCTCGATGTACACATCAACAATAGCGGGGCACCCGCAAGAGCATCAACCTCTTGGCCAGGTTGCCCGGGAGATTCCTCAAACGGGTTGGGCCACCGGATCCCAGTGATGGAGGGCTTCCAGCCGCTCGTCATTGGAGAACATCTCGACGATGGGCACGTCCAGAGACAGCCGACGCTGGAGCCGTTTGACCTCCAGCTCCTCATTCCACAGCGACAAGGTGACGGCCATGCCGGTCTCTCCGGCTCGGGCCGTTCGCCCCGAGCGGTGCAGATAGGTCTTGTGGTCGGGGGGAGGGTCGTAGTGGATCACCACGTCCACATCGTCTATGTGAAGTCCTCGGGCGGCGACGTCTGTGGCCACCAGCGCCTGGATCTCTCCAGAGGCAAACTGGGCCAGCGATCGCTCCCTGGCCTTCTGGCGGAGGTCGCCATGGATGGATTCGGCCAGCACGCTTGCCGCCTTGAGCTTGCTGCTGAGGCGGTCGCATCCGTGGCGGGTGGCGGAGAACACCAACGTGCGGTTGGAGGCCCGGATGATGGCCGCAGCCACCTTGGCCTTGTCCATCTCGTGGACAGCAACGAACCGGTGCTGCATCTCGTCCACCGTCACCTGCTGAGATTGAACCTCGTGGCGAACCGGGTTGTTCTGGTAGCGGCGAACCAGGGTGTCTACCGCACCATCCAGGGTGGCGGAGAACAGCAAGGTCTGATGGCGGGACTCCGCATGGCGCAGGATCCACTCCACCTGGGGCAGAAAACCCATGTCGGCCATTCGGTCAGCCTCGTCCAAAACCACTACCTCCAGCTTGGCCACCGACACCGCCTGCCGATCGATCAGGTCGATGAGGCGCCCGGGCGTGGCCACGATGATGTCCAACCCGGACTTGATCTTGTTGATCTGCTCGTCCATGGGCACTCCGCCGTACACCGGCGCCAAGTCAAGATTCCGGCACCGGGCCAGCGGCCGCAGCTCCTTGGCCACCTGCACGGCCAGCTCCCGGGTGGGAACCAGGATCAGGCCCCGAGCCCAGTGGGAATCGGAGCGGGAGATGTTCTCCACCATGGGAAGCCCGAAGGCCAGGGTCTTGCCGGACCCGGTCTTGGCCTTGCCGCACACATCTCGCCCGGCAAGGGCGTCGGGGATGGCAAGGGCTTGGATGGGAAACGGGGTGTGGATGCCCCGCTCGCTGAGCGAGGCCACCAAGTCGGAGGCCACGCCCAAAACGCGGAATTCTTCTATCATCTGTGACTCGGGCTGCGAAAGGAAGCGGAAAGATCGCCGGCCCGCTTTGCCAGGATACCGTGTTCAGCTCTCAAAAGCTATGTTTTCGGCTTCCGAGTTTTCAGAGCCCTCGGGGACCGACTCATCGGCTTCCGGATTTTCAGAGCCCTCGGGAACCGACTCATCGGCGCCCCGGTCCTCGCTGTCGCCGCCTCGGTTCCAGAGCAGATAGACCGCAGAGCCGATGATCAGGGCCAGCATCACCCAGATGTTCACCCGCACCCCGGCCAGTTCGCTGGCGAAGTCCACCCTGATGAACTCGATCCACAGCCGTCCGAGGGAATACCCCAGCACGTACAGCCCGAACAGGCGTCCCGGCCTCAGAGCGAAGCGCTTGTCGATCCAAAGCAAGATCCCGACCAGGGCCAGGTTCCAAACGCACTCGTACAGGAATGTGGGGTGGAAGGTATCGTCGTTTGGGTAGCCAGCACGGGAAGCAGGTCTCGGATCGATCTCCAGCGCCCACGGCAGGTCTGAGGGACGTCCAAACAGCTCCTGGTTGAACCAGTTCCCCCACCGCCCGATGGCCTGTCCCAAAGGCAGAGCCGGCGCGACCGAGTCGGCGACATCAGAAAGCGGGATGCCCTTGTGACGGGCGAACACCCACATGACGGCGGCGGCGGCGATGACCGCGCCGGGAATGCCCAGGCCCCCCTCCCAGATCTGCCAGACCTGGCCCCAGTTGCCCCGGTAGGTCTTCCAGTCGGTGACGACGTGGTACACACGGGCGCCGATCAGCCCGGCGACCACCGCCCACACGGTGGCCGAGCTGGCCAGCTCGGGCGAATGCCCCCGCTGGGTGAACCGCCGGGTGAACAGCCAGGCCGCGGCCAGCACACCGAGGGCGATCATCAGGCCATAGGCCCGCAGATCCAAAGAGCCGATTTCCAGGCTGTCGGATCCGGGGCTGGGTATCGAGGCCGGCGTCACAGCTACACTCTGCCACGCGCTGGGCCCGATGGCTTATCCCAAGCTGCGGGGAATCCGCGCGAGCAGCACGCCTTCGGGTGCGTCGATGGTCATGGCCGACTCGAACACTGCACCGGCGGGGCGCTCAGAGGAGAACGCCATCCGCCACTGACCGGGCGGCAACGCGAGGTCGGCGGGAGCGTCGGCCGCGTTGAGGGCGCACACGCAATCGCCCCGTCGGAAGCCGATCACCGGTGCCGAACGATCTGTCAGCCACTCCAGCTCGCAGGCGTGGAGGTCTCCGAGCGCGCGGCGCACCGCCAAGAGCTCTCGGTACTTGTGCAGGATCGAACCGGGGTCGCCGCGCTGGACAGCCACCGTCTCATCGTCACTTCGCGCTATGGGCAGCCACGGCTCGGCCCCATGGGTGAACCCGCCGGCAGGACCCGGCGCCCAGGGCATGGGCGTGCGGCAGCCGTCCCGGCCGTCAGCGGGGTTCTGGTTGCGGCTGCCCACTGGGTCTTGGCGCTGCTCAGGGGGCACGTCGGCTTCTTCCAGGCCCAGCTCGTCGCCCTGGTAGAGAAACGGCAGGCCGGGCAGGGCAAACAGCAGCACGCTATAGGCGAGCGCCCGAGCACGGCCCAATTCGCCTCCTCCCAAGCGGGTGGGGGCCCGGGGATCGTCGTGGCTGCTGAGCGCCCAGGAGAAGTCTCGGGGAGCTGCATCCAGCGCATCGCGGAACGTGGACCACATGGCCGATGGCTCCCAGGGGGTGTGCATGGGGGCGAAATAGAAAGCCCTGTGCAACCCGTCTTGTTTGGACACATATCGGCTGACCAGGTTGGGGTTGTTGTCCCTCAAGTAGACCTCCCCCAAGAGCATGGCGCCATAGCGCTCCGCGATGGCCCGCCAGCGGCGGTAGATGGCGGTGTTGCCCGCTTGGTCGAGGTCATAGCGGTGCTCGTAGCAGCCGAACACCTGGCGAGGGCTCATCTCCGGCGTGACCGGGAAGCGCTGCGGATTGTCCGGCATGAGCATGTTCTTCACCAGGCCCTGGGCCACGTCGACCCGGAAGCCGTCCACCTCCCGGTCTAGCCAGAACTCCAGCACCCCGTCGAACTCCCGCACCAAATCGGGGTTCGACCAGTTCAGGTCGGGCTGCTCCGGCAGGAACAGGTGCAGGTAGTACTGCTGCGAGCCCTCATCGTAGCTCCAGGCCGGACCGCCGAAGTGCGACACCCAGTTGTTGGGGGGGCCGCCCCCCACGGCTGGATCCCGCCAGTGGTAGTAGCCCCGCATAGAGCCGTCGGGGTCGGACCGGGAAGCATGGAACCACCGGTGCTGGTCGGAGGTGTGATTGGGAACCAGGTCGATGAGCACTCGGAGCCCCAGGCGATGGGCTTCGGCGATGCAGGCGTCGAAGTCGTCCAGAGTGCCGAACAGGGGATCTACTCCGACATAGTCGGCCACGTCGTAGCCGAAGTCGCGCATCGGCGATGGGTAGAAGGGGGTGATCCACACGATGCCGACCCCCAGCCAGGCCAGGTAGTCGAGCTTAGCGGCGAGGCCGGGGAAATCGCCGACCCCGTCGCCGTTGCCGTCG
The DNA here is from genome assembly GCA_028278785.1 of Candidatus Poriferisocius anaerobius. Taxonomy (GTDB): domain Bacteria; phylum Actinomycetota; class Acidimicrobiia; order Acidimicrobiales; family Bin134; genus Poriferisocius; species Poriferisocius anaerobius. The sequence goes on from JAPYOG010000047.1 coordinate 7,792, forward strand.
GCGAACGAGCGGAGGTACACCTCATAGCCCACCTCGCTGTCCCACCAGCGCATACGGATTCCCCTGTACGAGTGCGCTCAGGAGCAGCCGGATGTGGCGCCGCAGCCGGGGCAGGCATGGCAGCTGCCGGCTCGGACCATCAGGATCCCGCAGTCGAAGCACACCGGGGCATGGGTGTCTCTAGGGGCTTGCCGGGTGAACGGCGACGGCGGGTCGGGCGCCACAATGTCGCCGGCCACGGTGACCGGCACCTGCTCCTCGACTCCGGGCAGGGTCGGCTGGATGCGCTCATCGGTGGTGTAAACGCCCAGGGCATACCGCTCGTCAGGGTCGAGGTACTCCACGGCAAGCCGGCGGAACAGGTAGTCGATGAGGCTGGTGGCGATGCGGATGTCGGGGTCGTCGGTCATGCCGGCCGGCTCGAAGCGCATCCCGGTGAAGGCATCCGCATACGACCGCAAGGGCACCCCGTACTGAAGGCCGTGGCTGATGGCCATGGCGAATGCGTCCATCACCCCGGCCAGCGTGGATCCCTGCTTGGACACCCGGATGAATATCTCGCCGGGGCGGCCGTCCTCGTACTCCCCCACAGTGGCGAAGCCCTTGCAGTCGGCCACTCGGAACTCGAAGGTGCGGCTGGTGCGGGACCGGGGAAGCCGGCGGCGCTGCGGTTGGGCCGCCGGCTCTGCCGCTTCATGCTTATCCGCCGCGGTCGAGACCGACAGCGGTTGGCCCAGTTTGCAGTTGTCCCGGTACACCGCCAGGGCTTTTACCCCCATCTGCCAGGCATCGGCGAAGAGCTGCTGTATCTCCTCAGCGGTGGTGTCCTCGGGGACGTTTACCGTCTTGGAGATGCCCCCGGACAGCCAGGGCTGCACCGCGGCCATCATGGCCACGTGGCCGCTGGGGGAGATCACGTTGTCGCCCATGGAACATGCGAATACCGGCAAGTGGGCATCATGCAGGTGGGGGGCGCCCACCACCGTGCCGCGATCATGCACGTGGGCTTGGATGTCGGCGACCTGCTCAGAGCTGTAGCCCAGCCGGCCCAGCGCCCGGCCAATGGTGCGATTGACAATGGGGATGGCGCCTCCCCCCACCAGCTTCTTGGTCTTGAGCAGGCCCAGGTCGGGCTCGATGCCGGTGGTGTCGCAGTCCATCATGAACGAGATGGTGCCGGTGGGCGCCAGCACGGTGGCCTGCGCGTTGCGAACCCCGATCGTGTCTCCCCATTCCACAGCCGCATCCCACGCGGCCCGGGCCGCTTTCACCATTTCTTGGGGCACGGGCTCGCCCTCCAGCCGGCTGAGGGCGTCGCGGTGCATGCGCAGCACTCGACGAGTGGACTCCCGGTTTTCGGCAAAGCCCTCGAACGGGCCGAGACGGGCGGCCATGCGCCCCGATGTCTCATAGGCCACCCCGGTCATCAGCGCGGTCACAGAGGCAGCCAGGCCTCGGCCCTCGTCGGAGTCGTAGGCCAGGCCCAAAGCCATGAGCATGGCCCCCAGGTTGGTGTAGCCCAGCCCCAGCTGGCGGAACCGGCGGGTGGTGGCCCCGATCTGTTCGGTGGGATAGTGCGAGGGGTCGACCAGGATCTCCTGGGCCACGGTCATCACCTGAACCGCGGAGCTGAAGCCTTCGATGTCGAACGTGCTGCCGTCCACGAACGACAACAGGTTCAAGCTGGACAGATTGCAGGCAGAGTTGTCCAAGTGGAGGTACTCAGAACATGGATTGCTGGCGGTAATGCGCCCGGTTTCGGCCGCAGTGTTCCACCTGTTGATGGTGGTCTCGAACTGCACGCCGGGGTCGGCGCACTCCCAGGCGGCCTCGGCGATCTGGGAAAGCAGCCACCGGGCCGGCACCGCCTCAATCACCTCGCCGGTGGTACGGGCGGTGAGATGCCAATCCCTGTCATCGGCCACCGCCGACATGAACGCGTCGCTGAGCCGCACCGAGTTGTTGGCATTCTGATACTGGATTGAGTGGACGTCGGCGCCGTCGAGATCCATGTCGAAACCCGCATCTCGCAATGCCCGCGCCTTGCGCTCCTCGACGGCCTTGCACCAGATGAACTCGACAACATCGGGATGGTCGGCGTCGAGCACCACCATCTTGGCCGCCCGCCGGGTCTTGCCTCCCGACTTGATGGTGCCAGCCGATGCATCGGCGCCCCGCATGAAGCTCACCGGGCCGCTGGGGGCGCCGCCGCCGCTCATCGTCTCCCGCCGCGAGCGGATCCGGCTCAGGTTGACACCGGCGCCCGATCCTCCCTTGAAGATGCGGCCCTCCTCGCCATACCAGTCGAGGATCGACTCCATGGTGTCGTCCACCGACAATATGAAGCAGGCCGAGGACTGCGGCACCGCTTTGGGAACCCCGAGGTTGAACCAGACCGGCGAGTTGAACGCAGCTCGCTGGCGCACGAGCAGCCAGCGAAGCTCGTCGGCGAAGGCAGCAGCCTCCTCGGGCCCGGCCAGATGGCCTGAATCTGTGCCCCACTCTGCCAAAGTGTCCACCACCCTGTCGATCACCTGGCGCAGGGACGTCTCCCGCTGGGGGGTTCCCAGTCCGCCGCGGAAGTATTTCTGAGCCACGATGTTCGCAGCGTTCACCGACCAGTCCGCCGGGAATTCCACATCGGACTGCTCGAACGCCACCTCACCGTCGAAACCGGTGATGCGGGCATCGCGACGGTGCCATTCCACCTGCTCATAGGGGTGGAGATCGGAGCGGCTGAAGTGCCGGCCCAAGCCGATTCGGGTGCGGTCATATGCCAGAGCCATCAGCACTCCTCAAGGAATGCGACTCCCAGAAGCGCATTCCACCTTCGTATTCTAGCGGTGACGATTGAGGCTGCGGTGTGAGCGGCCAGGTCAAAAGGGCCTCCGAACGAGGCGCGTCTGCACCAGACACGCCAGCCCCGGCAAATGCCGAGCTGAACCCCTCAAGGAGTCGCCTGAACCCCACTTCGGTAGTCGGCGCCAGCCACCATTCCGGACGCTCACACCGCAGCAGTAGGCCACGGTAGAGCATCCGGGCTGTGGACGGTAAGGACGACGAAGGGGATTCCCTGTGGATTTCAGGTGAATATCTGAGGGCGTGCCTGTCCGGGCTGCCTGCTACGGTCGGCAACCGGTGGATCAGCTGCACCCTCGGTTCGTCTCCAACGTGGACCCGCTGACCCTGTATGGGTCCGACAAACGCGTCGCCCATCCCGACCGTCCGTGGCTCATGTTGAACATGGTCACCTCCGCCGACGGGGCCGCAGCATCCGACGGGCTGTCGGGGGGCTTGTCGACTCCCGGGGATCGACGAGTGTTCGCCGCGATCCGGGCAGTGGCCGACGTGATCCTGGTTGCGGCCGAGACGGTGCGGCGCGAGGGCTACGGGCCGCCCAAGGCCAACCCGCAAGCCGCGGCCCGCCGAGCGAGCCGGAACCAGGCGCCGAGGCCCCGCCTGGCGATCTTGAGCGGTTCGCTCGACTTGGACTTCACCGCTCCCCTGTTCAGCGACCGCCCGCCGCCGCTGCTTTTCACTGTGGGCAACCCGCCCGCCGATCGGCTGGCCATGGCCGAGGCGTACGCCGAGGTCCACCGTCTGGGCGCCGACCGGGTGGACGCGGCCGAGATGCTGGGGCGGATAGGCGAATCGGGCGCCGGCGTGGTGTTGGCCGAGGGCGGGCCGAGCCTCAACGGGCAGCTCGTGGCCGCGGAGCTCTTGGACGAGCTGTGCTGGACGGTCTCGCCGATCATCGGCGGCGGCGACTCCCCCCGCATGGTGCGCGGTGCTCCACCCCGGCTCGACCACCTGCGGCTGGACCGGGTGCTGGCCGACGACCAGACCCTCTTCCTGCGCTACCTCGCCCATTCACCGGCCCTTTCCGACGACGCGGCGGAGGTTGATCGCCCGCCGTCGGCGCCGACCCGCAAGGCGGTGTCGCCGACGATCACATAGGCCGGCGCGGGGTGGGGCAGATCCGCAACCGGGTCTTCCGGGGTCAGCACCCAGCGAAGCTCCCCGGCCAGAAGCGAGCTGGCCCAGAACACCAAAAGCAGGGCTCCAGCCGCCAGGACCCGGCGAAACCAGTACACAGGGGCGGGGAGACGGGGCACGGCCGGACGGGGCACGGCCGGAGGTTGGCAGTACATGGGCAATGTCATGCGACCATTGTCTTGACCGCGGTGACAGTTACCGCCATAATAGGCCTCTAGCTGGGATTATGGAGATTCCAGCGGGGTATTTCAAGTGGCTGAGAGCAGCGCTTCCAGACAGCGCCGATAGCGCTCCAATGCGGCTCGGTCTACCCGCTCTTCTGCGGTGTGGGCCAGGGCCGGGTCGCCGGGGCCGAAATTGGCCGCAGGGATGCCCTGCTCGGCAAAGAAGGCCACATCGGTCCATCCCAGCTTGGCCCTCGTCTCCAGGTTGTTGTCCCCGACGAGCCGTTGCAGCACCGGGTGGCCCAACCCCGGAGCAGCCGCCGGCGCGTGCTCTGTCACCTCGAAGCTGTCATCGTCGCCCAGAGCGGGGGCCAGCAGCCCTCGCAGGGCCGCGATGGCGTCGTCTTTGCCGCGGTCGGGGGCATAGCGATAGCCCAGCGTGACCTCCGAGCGGTCGGGCACCACGTTGCCCGCCACCCCGCCGCCCACGGCCACAGCCTGAAGCGACTCGCGGAACCGGCAGCCATCGAGCACGGGAGTGCGGGGCTCGTAGGCCTCCACCAGCCTCAACAGCGGGCCGAGCCGGTGAATGGCGTTGACCCCCATCCACGGTCGGGCGGTGTGGGCACGAACTCCTCCAAGGGTCACCACCGCCCGCATCGATCCCTGGCAGCCGGCTTCCACCGCTCCCCCGGTGGGCTCGCCCAAAAGGGCGACATCGGCGGCCAGGAGATCGGGGCGGCGCCCGAACATCTCCCGCAGGCCGCTCTCCGCGATGCCGATCTCCTCGCGGGCGTAGAACAGCCAGGTCACATCCACCGAGGGCGCCCTCACCGAGGAGGCCAGCTCCAGCATGACCGCCAGCGCCGATTTCATGTCGGCAGCGCCGAGACCCCACAGCACGTCGCCCTCGATTCGGGCAGCAGCGTTGCCGTTGGGGGGGACGGTGTCGCTGTGGCCCCCGATCAGCACCCGCACCGGTCGGCCCAGCTCGGTGCGAGCCACGACGTTGTCGCCCACCCGGCACACATCCAGCCCAGCGGCACCGCGCAGCCGATCCTCGATGAGCCCCGCGATGGCCGCTTCTTGACGCGACACCGAGGCCACATCGACCAGCTCGGCTGCCTTGGCCAATAAATCTGCGGTCATACCCTCACCCGCAATCCCCCACAGCAGCCAACAGATCCGCTGTCATGCCCTCATCCGCAATCCCCGAAAGCAGCCGGCTTCAGGCGATGCTTGCACTACGCGACCGCGCCGTGGTCGCGCAGCACGGCGTTCAGCTTGGCCTTGTCGTGGCCCTGACCGGGCTCGAGATGCTTGATCACCAGCACGCAGGGCACACCGAACGTCCCCCCGTCGAATTCCCGCTGCCGGGTGGCCGAAACCGCTACCGACCACGGGGGCACCGATCCGCGGCCCAGCTCCTGACCGGTGGCGGCGTCGATCACCGGGATCGACGCGGTGAGCACACATCCCGCGCCCAACACCACCCCGTCGCCCAACCGGGCGCCCTCGGCCACGATGCACCGGCTGCCCACCAGGCAGTTGTCGCCCACGACGACCGGAGCGGCCTGGGGGGGCTCCAGCACCCCGCCGATTCCGACCCCGCCCGAGAGGTGGACGTTGGCCCCTATCTGGGCGCACGACCCCACCGTGGCCCAGGTGTCGACCATGGTGTTGGCCCCCACCCGGGCGCCGATATTCACATAGCTCGGCATCATGATCACACCCCGGTCCAAGAACGAGCCCCAGCGCGCCGATGCCCCCGGAACCACCCTAACTCCCGCTGCCCGGAAGTCGGCCTTGAGGGGAATCTTGTCGGCGAACTCGAACGGCCCCAGTTCGATGGTCTCCATCTCGGCCATCGAGAACAGCAGCAAGATGGCCTGCTTCAGCCACTGGTTGACCACCACGCCGCCATCACCGCCCACCTCCGCCACCCTGGCCTCACCGCTGTCCAGCAGGTCGATGGCATCGGTCACCGCGGCCCGGGCTTCGGGATCGCCCTCGGCCAGCGGGGTGCGGTCGGCCCACAGCGCCTCGATCCGGGCTCGCAGGTCGCTCATCGATCCGTCCTCGCAGCCTTGTCGCTCATCGATCCCTCCTCGCAGCCTTGTCGCTCATCGATCCGTCCTCGCAGCCTTGTCGCTCATCGATTTACGGTACCCCCTCGACGGGCGGCCATCCGCTGTTCGAGCAGGCCGATTCGGGCATCGGGGGCCACCGCGGCGACTCGGGCGTAAGCAGCGCCCCCAGGGCCGTAGAGCTCGCCGGGGCTGATCAGCGCCCCCAACTCCTCGGCTGCCCTGCGGGCCAGCGACCAGCCATCGCCTTCGGGCGACTCCGCCCACAGGTACAGCCCACCGCCGGGCAACTCCACATCGGGGGCAAGCGACGACAGCAGTTCCCGCAGGCGAGACAGGCGGGAGCGGTACACGGCCCGCTGGGCGTCGACATGGCCGTCGTCGTCGAGGGCGGCCACCGCAGCCGCCTGCACAGGGCCTGGGACCATCATCCCCGCGTGCTTGCGAACCTCCGAGAGGTAGCCCACGAGGTCGGGATCGCCGACGTAGAAGCCGGCCCGGAGCCCGGCGAGATTGGACCGCTTGGACAGGGAGTACACCGCCACCAGCCCGGACGTTCCCTGGCTCAATATGCTGGCCTCCGGCCGGCGGGCGGCGCTGTCGTCCCAGATGTACTCGATGTAGCACTCGTCGCTGAACACGGGCACACCGTGGCGGCGGCCCCAGCGGGCGGCGGTCGCCAGGTCGTCGACAGCGCCGGTGGGGTTGCCCGGCGAATTGATCCACAAGCACAGCGACCGGGCCGCATCGTCGGGGGCGATGGCGTCGAGCTCGAGCCGCCACTGCGAGTCCATCGGCACCGGCATCGCCCGGCACCCGGCCAGGGCGGCGCCCATGGCGTAGGTGGGGTAGGCCACCGCGGGGCACAGAACGGTGTCGCGTCCCGGGGCGCGCAGGCGCAGGTAATGGGGCAGGGAGGCCGCGAACTCCTTGGTGCCGATGCATGCGGCCACCGCTGCGCCGGCGGGTTCGACGCCGAATCGCCTGCCAAGCCAGCCCAGGGCCGCATCCCGATAAGCAGGCGAGCCGATCGAGGCCGGATAGCCCCGCTCATCACCAGATGCCGCCAAGGTGGCGACCGCGGCGGGCAAGGGCGCATCCGTGGGCGAGCCCACCGACAGGTCCACGCAGCCGCCGTCGAAGCGGTCGGCCACCGCCCGCAACTCACCGAGGCGGTCGTAGGGATACGGTGGGGGGGAGAAACCGCCCACTACCCCACCACCCACTCCGAGAGCCGGGAGGCCGATGCCGCGTCCAAGCGGGCCTGCACCCGGTAGCCGGCCTCGTCGTTCTGGGTGGCCAGCACATGGCCCGCCCGACGCACTGCGGCCAGAACCTCGCCTCGGGCGTAGGGCACCAACAGCTCCACCGTCTCAGCGTGGGCGCGCAGCTCGTCGGCCATGGCCGCAAGCAGCTTGTCGAAGCCCTCGCCGGTGACGGCGGACACCGAGACCGCGCCCTTGTCGGCGCTCAGGGGAAGCCCGGCGCCGTCCAGCAGATCGCACTTGTTGAACACCAACATCTCGGGCACGGCCCCGGCACCGATCTCTCTCAACACCTTGCGGACCGCGGCGATGTGAGCGTCGGCATCGGGGCCGGCGGCGTCCACAACGTGCAACAGGAGATCGGCTTCGGCCACCACGTCCAGCGTGGAGCGGAAGGCCTCCACAAGCTGATGGGGCAGCTTCTGGATGAAGCCCACGGTGTCGGTGAGCAGCACCCTCTCGCCGCCGGGCAGCTCCAGGCGGCGGGTAGCAGTATCCAGGGTGGCGAACAGGCGGTTCTGCACCAGCACGCCCGAGTCGGTGAGCCGGTTGAGCAGCCGGGACTTGCCCGCGTTGGTGTAGCCCACGATGGCCGCCGTGGGCTGGGCCGACCGGCGGCGGCTGCGGCTCTGCACGCTGCGGTTCTTGGCAATGGCGCGAAGCTGCGCCTCCAGCTTGTGGATGCGCCGCTGGATGCGCCGGCGGTCCACCTCGAGCTGGGTCTCCCCCGGCCCCCGAGTGCCTATTCCGCCGGCTTGCTGGCTGAATCCCCCGCCTCGGCGCAGTCTGGGCAGCCGATAGCGAAGCTGGGCCAGCTCCACCTGGGCCTGGCCCTCCTGGCTGCTGGCGTTCTGGGCGAAGATGTCGAGGATCACCACGGTGCGGTCGATGGCTGTGCGGCCCAGCATCTTCTCCAGATTGAACTGCTGGGCCGGGCTCAGCTCATCATCGAAGACCACGGTGTCGGCGTCGACCTGCTCGCACACCTCGAGTACCGCGCCCACTTTGCCCTTGCCTATGTAGGTGGCCGGATCGGGGGCGCGGCGGCGCTGGACCAAGCGACCCACTTCGTCGGCCCCGGCCGTGTCGATAAGCTGGGCCAGCTCATCAAGATCGGCGTGGGTGCGGGACGAGTCGGCGGCGTCGAGGGTGACGCCCACCAGCACGATCCTCTCCCGGAAAGCACGCTCGATGAACGCCCCCGACTCGCCGCCATGGGTGCCGAATCCGCCGCGGTGGGTCGCGGTGTCACCCATATTCCACCGTCGCGATGTATTCCGCGGGGCCAGCCAACAACACGGTGTCGCCTAGCTGTACAGCGACACTCCCACCGGGCATGGACACTCGAACCGGCGAGTCGGCCATTCCCCACTGGTGGGCGACATGGGCCGCAGCACACGCGCCGGTGCCGCAAGCCTGGGTCACCCCCACCCCTCGCTCCCACACCCGCATGTCGATTCCGTCGGCGGCGGCGCTGATGAACTCCACGTTGATCCCGCCCGCCGTTTCAGCCAGGCACGCTCCGTCGGTCGCGACATCCACTTCTTCCACGCTTGCCACCTCCACAACCAAATGCGGATTTCCCACATCGGCTGTGGCGAACCGCAGGCCATCGGCGTAATCGATGCTCTCCAACTCCACTCCAGAGCTGACCGGACCCATGCTCACATATGCCTCGACTTCGCATGCTTCACCGCTCGGAACGACTTGCACGGCGCGAATTCCACCATCGGTGGCGATCCGCAGCTCCAAACCCCGACCGGCCTTGTACCTGCTGTCTTGTTGAGAGACCGCCTGGGCCAGGCAGCGGATGCCGTTGCCGCTCATCTCCGCCCGGGTCCCATCGGCATTGAACAGCACCATGGTCACATCGGTACCCGCACCGGCATCGCCGGGCAGGCCGAAAATAAGCCCGTCGGCGCCCACGCCGCGGGTGCGATGGCACACCGCCCGGGCCATCGCCGGAGCGTCTGCGGGCAAGGCACCGGCCAACGCGATCAGAAAGTCGTTCCCCAAGCCGTGGTGCTTGGACATCCTCATCGCTCCAGTCTGGCAAGTTACGGGCCCCGCGCCGCATGCCATTTCCGCCTCAGATCGGAGGCTCATGGCTGGGCCATGCGGGAGAGAGCCTGTCCGGCCAGCGTCTCGGGATCGTCCTCGCCGTCCAGCCAAAAGATGCGGGGGTCGCGCCGGAACCACCGCTCTTGGCGCCGGGCGAACTGGCGGGTGTGGGCAATGGCCAGCGCTACCGCCTCGTCCAGCGATATCTCACCGTTGAGATGGGCCAGGAGCTCTTTGTAGCCCAGAGCCTGCGACGCGGTGCGCGACAGCGGCGGACGGCGCTCGGCCAGCGCCTCAACCTCGGCCAGGAATCCCGCCTCCATCTGCCGCCAATAGCGCTGCTCTATGCGGCGGTCCATCTCGGCCCGAGACAGCCGAAGCCCGATCTGCGCCACATCGCATGGAGGGTACTCGCTCAGACCCGGGCCGTAGGAGGAGAACGGGCGACCGCTGCCCACCGTCACTTCCAAAGCCCGCACTATGCGCCGCCGGTTGGAGGGAGCAACGCGAGCAGCAGCCCGCGGGTCGAGTTCAGCCAGACGGCGGTGCAGGACCGCCGTGTCGGGCTCTTCCTCCAAGTCCGCCAAGGCCTCCGGGTAGCGGCCGGGGATGTCCAGATCGTCGATCACCGCCCGGTGGTAGAGCCCAGTGCCCCCCACCAGCAAAGCCGTCCGGCCCGCGCCGGCGATGTGGGAGCGGGCCTGGCGGGCCGCGGCCTGGAACACGGTCAGCGAGTAATCCTCCGAGGGGTCGGCCACGTCGATGAGGTGGTGGGGCACCTCGGCTCGCACCGCCGCAGACGGCTTGTCGGTGCCTATGTCCATATGGCGGTACACCTGCATGGAATCGACAGAGATGATCTCGGCGTCTCCCCGGCAGCGGGCAACGGCCAGCGCAAGCGACGATTTGCCGGTGGCGGTGGCCCCTACGATGGCCAGCGCGCCCGGCGTGCCATCCAAATCGGGGCGGCGCGGGCTGCTCAGAGCGCGGCCATCCAAATCGGGGCGGCGCGGGCTGCTCAGAGCGCGGCCACCGGGATCCGGGTGCGCCACCGGGGCTGGGCGATCACCTCGGCCATCTCGCCGCGCAGGTGGTGGACCCCGGACTCGGTGACGTCCACAGCGGCGAACGTGCCCGGCCTCAACTTCTGGGCCGACGGGAAGTGGACCAGGCGGTTCTGGCGGGTCCGCCCGGTTAGCACACCGGGATCCCGCTTGGAGGGGCCCTCCACCACCACCACCTCGCGGCGCCCGATGCGGGCCTGGTTGCCCCGGCGGCTGGAGCGCTCCACCACCGCCCGAAGCCGGTCGAAGCGGTCCCGCACCTCGTCGGGATCGCAGTACTGGCCAACCATATCGGCGGCCTCGGTTCCGGGCCGGGGCGAGAACACGAAGGTGAACGCCGAGTCGTATCCAGCCTCGGCCGCCACCATCAGGGTCTGCTCGAAGTCGTCCTCGGTCTCGCCGGGAAAGCCCACGATGATGTCTGTGGAGACGGCCAGGTCGTCCACCGCATCCCGGACGGCCCGCAGGCGTTCCAGGTATCGCTCTGCTGTATAGCCCCGGTGCATGGCGGCGAGCACCCGGTCGCTTCCGGATTGAAGGGGCAGGTGCAGGTGCTCGCACACGGCGGGGACCTCGGCCATGGCCTCGATGGTCTCGGGCCGCAGATCCTTGGGATGGGGGCTGGTGAACCGCACCCGCTCGATGCCGTCCACCGCGCCCACCGCCCGAAGCAGATCTGCGAACAGCGGGCGAAGCGACACCCGCTCGCCGGCCTGGCGACGACCCTTCTGGAGGTCCCGGCCATAGGAGTTCACGTTCTGGCCCAAAAGGGTCACCTCGGTGACGCCGTCGGCAGCCAGCGCGGCCACCTCGGACACCAGGAGATCCATCGGTCGGCTGATCTCCGCCCCCCGCACCGAGGGCACGATGCAAAAAGCGCAGGAGTTGTCGCAACCCACCTGGATGGTCACCCACGCTGCGTAGGGAGCATCGCGGCGCACCGGCAGGGCCGATGGGAAGCTGCTGCGGTCGTCCTCTGCGGCTTCTTCGAGGATTTCCACGATTGGCCCGCCGGCCGCCGCGCCAATCAGCTCGGCGGCCCTGTACACGTTGTGGGTGCCGAACACCACGTCCACATGGTCGGCCCGCTCCCGGATCAGGCCGCGGTCTTTTTGGGCCAAACAGCCGGCCACTGCGATCTGCATATCGGGGCGGGCCTGCTTGAGCCGTTTGAGGTGGCCGAGCTGGCCGTAGAGCTTGTTGTCGGCGTTCTCCCGGATGCAGCAGGTGTTCAGCACGACGACATCGGCCGACTCCATGTCGTCGGCCGATGCCATCCCGTCGGCTTCCAGGAGCCCGGCGATGCGCTCGGTGTCGTGCTCGTTCATCTGACACCCGTAGGTGCGGATGAAGTAGCTGCGGCTCACCCTGCCAGGCTACCCGTCGGCTGCCAGAGCTCTGCCAGCCGCTTTTTCCGGCCTGCTAGCCGGGTTGGGCTGAACAGCGCTACACCATCCGCTTTCTACGGGCCGCTAGCCGGTTTGGACTGCCGGTTCCTCGGCTTGGGCGGTTTCTTCCTCCGCTGGGGGGTTTACCGCCTTCCACACCCGCTCGGTGATCTCCACCATGATCTCGGGGTGCTCGCCCAGAAACGCCTTGGCCTTGTCACGGCCCTGGCCGAGATGCTCGCCCTCGTAGGTGAACCAGGCCCCGGACTTGTCGATTATACCGAGGTCCACGCCCACATCGAGCAGCGAGCCCTCCCGGCTGATGCCCTTGGAGTACATGATGTCGAACTCGGCCTGACGGAACGGCGGCGCCACCTTGTTCTTCACCACCTTCACCCGGGTGCGGTTGCCCACCACCTCCACCCCCTGCTTGAGGGACTCGATGCGGCGGATGTCGAGGCGGACCGATGAATAGAACTTCAGCGCCCGACCGCCCGGTGTCGTCTCGGGAGACCCGAACATCACTCCTATCTTCTCCCGGAGCTGGTTGATGAAGATGCACACTGTCTTGGACTTGTTCAAGTTGGCGGTGAGCTTGCGCAGCGCCTGCGACATGAGGCGGGCTTGCAGTCCCACATGGGTGTCGCCCATATCCCCCTCGATCTCGGCCCGGGGGGTGAGGGCGGCCACCGAGTCGATGACGATCACGTCGAGCGCGCCGGAGCGGATCAACATGTCGGCGATCTCAAGGGCCTGCTCGCCGGTGTCGGGCTGTGAGATCAACAGCTCGTCCACGTCCACGCCGATGGCCTTGGCATAGATCGGATCAAGGGCGTGCTCGGCGTCGACGAACGCGCAGATCCCCCCGTTGCGCTGGGCCTCGGCCACCGCGTGCAGGGCCAAGGTGGTCTTGCCCGAGGACTCGGGGCCGAAGATCTCCACCACCCGGCCTCGGGGAAGCCCTCCGACGCCGAGAGCCAAGTCCAAAGCCAGCGCCCCGGTGGGGATGGTCTCAATGGCCATGGCGCCCTTCTCGCCCATCTTCATAACGGCGCCTTGGCCGAACTGCTTCTCGATCTGGCCGATGGCCATCTCCAGTGCCTTCTCTCGCTCCACATCTCCTCCTTCAGGTTGTGTTCCGCGGCTGCGAACTATGCGGGTGAATGTCGAGCCACACTTTAAAGACGACCAGTGACAGCTTGTCCCCGGGCACAATGACACGATTGTAGTTACGCCGGTCGGATTTCACAAGCACCCCGCCGAGCAGTCCTGCCTGCCGTTCCATCAAATCCGATACTGTGAGCGCCATGGCTGAGCAAACCTTCACGGACGACGAGCTGCGCCGGCGGCTGACCGCCGAGCAATACCGCATCACCCAGCAGGCCGGCACCGAGCGGGCGTTCACCGGCGAGTACTGGGACTGCAAAGACGAGGGGATGTACCGCTGCCGGGTATGCGACGAGCCGCTGTTCTCATCCGAGGCCAAGTACAACTCGGGCACCGGCTGGCCGTCGTTCTACCAGGAGATAGGCGAGAACAAGGTGGACCGCCTCAGCGACACCAGCCACGGCATGGCCCGCACCGAGGCGGTGTGCGGATCGTGCGGCGCCCACCTCGGCCACATCTTCCCCGACGGCCCCCATCCCACCGGCGAGCGCTACTGCATGAACTCGGCCTCGCTGCGACTCGACCGCGACGCTGCCGGAGAAGAACTCTGAGATGAACAGGCGAACCCCGCAGAGCTTGGGTGCCCCTGTCGACCAAAGCAGCAGCCAGCCGCGCCAAAGAGGTCTACTTGCCCGCCAACACCCGGATGCGGAGGTTGTTCAGGACCGATACGGCGGTGAGCTGGCGGATGCGCTCGCGGTCGAAGGGGAACTTGGCCCGGGTGGCCTGCACCTCGCCGTTGACCAGGGTGGCCATCCACACGGTGCCGGGGTCTTCGCCGTCGAGGGGGTCGGGGCCCGCCACACCGGTGACTGCGATGGCACAGTCGGCGGCCAGCAGCTCGGCCGCGCCTCGGGCCATGGCGACAACAGCCTCCTCGCTCACCACCGGGCCCTCGGGCACCTCTAACAGGTCGAATTTCACGTCGCCGGCGTAGGACACCAAACCGCCCCGGAACACGTCGCCGGCACCGGCCACGGCGGTGAGCCGGGCGCCGATCAGGCCGCCGGTGAGCGATTCGGCCAGCGCCAGGGTCCAACCCCGCTGCCTGAGGGCGTCGAGCACGGCCCACTCCATGGTCTCATCGTCCACCCCGAAGACGATGTCGCCGATGATGGCGCGCACGATGCGCTCCTCATCGGCCAAGATCTCGTCTGCCAGGGCGCCGCTGGGGGCCTTGGCGGTGAGCCGCACCTTGAGCCCCTCCATCCCCGAGGCCAAAAACGCGATCGTGCATTCGCCGGTCTGGTCCAGCCGCTTGATCTCGCCGTGCAGCTTCTCGGCCAAGGCCGACTCGGAGTCGCCCCAAGTGCGAAGGGTGCGGCTCTTGATCAGCGAGGTGATACCGGCCCGGCGCTTGAGATCGGGCAAGACGCACTGGCTCACCATCTGCTGCATCTCCCAGGGGATGCCGGGTACGGCGTACACCGCCTTGCCCCCGGCCTCCGCTTTGAAACCAGGGGCGGTGCCGGGCATCACCGACAGCACCTCGGCGCCCTCGGGGATGTCTGCCTGGCGCAGATTGTTCTCGGGCATGGCCCGGCCCCGACTTGCGAAAACCGCCGAGATGCGTGCCGCGACCTCGTCGCGCCGCACCAGCTCCACCCCCAGGGCAGCGGCGATCGCGTCGCTGGTGATGTCGTCTTGGGTGGGGCCCAGCCCGCCGCACATGATGATCGAGTCGCTGCGGTCCAAGGCTTGATCGAGCACCGCTCGAATCCGCTCCAAGTTGTCGCCCACCTTCACCTGGTGGTGCGAGTCGATACCGGCCAGTGCAAGCTGCTCGCCTATCCAAGACGAGTTGGTGTCCGCTATCTGGCCGAGCAACAGCTCGGTGCCCACAGCGATGACCTCGCAATTCACGACCGGAGGCTACCGCTGCGCGGCGCGGGCAGCGCTGAAACCGGCGACGCAGGCACCTCGCAATTCACGACCGGAGGCTACCGCTACCGGATGCGAGCGGCGCTCACCAGCAATTCCCGAGCGGTGATGATCAAAACCGGCGCCCAGAACAGGCGGCCAACCGACACCAGGCACCAGGCCGCCCCCAGGATCATCACCTTGTCGGCCAGCGGGTCCAAAAAGGCGCCCCAGCGGCTGACGCTGTCGGACGTTCGGGCAATCCAGCCGTCGTAGTAGTCGCTGGCTCCCAGCAGCCACCCCACGGCCAGAACCAGCCACGAGGTGCCCGATGTTTCGGAGGCGGCCAATATCAGCACGAACAGCAGCGGCGACAACGCTATGCGCCCCAACGTGATCAAGTTGGCGGTCAGGCGCAGGTCGGCCCACGAGTACTCCCCCGCCTCCGTCATGTGCATGCCGCCCCGGCAATCAGGGGCGCTCCCGCAAACCGGCGCACAGCCGCCCCCGTCACACCGACACCGCCCCGGCAATCAAATCGGGGCCCAGGGCATCGGTCACCCGCACTGTGTGGAACTGGCCTACGGCCAGATGCGGGGGCACGGAGATGATCCCGTCTATCTCGGGGGCTTCTCGGTAGCTGCGGGCGACGCCGGGACTGTCCACCAATACCAAGACCTCGCGTCCGATGAGCTGGTCGCGTTTGGCCGCGGTTATCCCGTCCTGGACCTCGGCCAGCTCCCGGCGGCGCTCGGCCGCCAACTCGGGGGCAACCTGGCATTCAAGGGTGGTGGCATAGGTGCCCTCCTCAGGGGAGTAGGTGAAGAACCCGCACCAGTCGAGGCCGACTTCGGCCACGAATTCGAGCAGTGCGTCGTGGTCGGCCTCGGTCTCTCCCGGATAGCCGACGATGAAGTTCGACCGGAATACCGCCTCAGGCCGGCGCCGGCGGATATCGGCGATGCGGGAGGCGAAGCGCTCGCCGTCGCCCCAGCGGCGCATCCGGGCCAGAAGCGGCCGCGACACATGCTGCAACGACAGGTCGAAGTAAGCCACGCCGGTGGCGCAGATGGCGTCGACGAGGGGGTCGGTGAGGTCGGACGGGTACAGATACAGCAGCCGGACCCAGTCCACTCGGCGGCGCAGCGACTCCACCAGCGGGATGATCCCCCGCTCGCCTCGGCCTTGGTCGCGCCCGTAGGAGGCCAGGTCTTGGGCCACCAGCACCACCTCCCTCACCCCTAGGCCCTCCGCCTCGGCCACGATGGACTCGGCCGACCGGGAGCGCTGAGCCCCCCGGAAACTGGGAATGGCGCAATATCCGCAGCGCCTGTCACAGCCCTCGGCGATCTTCACATAGGCCCACGGCGCCTCCGCCGCCGGCCGGGGCAGGTTCAGCAGGTCGAACCGCGGCAACCCTTTCCCTTGCCCGCGTGGTCCGTGCAGCGGCCCTGCGGAGTCGGGCACGGCCCCGATGCTCACCGGAACTCCGAACCCGGCCACCCGGTCGGCCTCCGGCAGCGCTTCGGCCAGCTCGGCGCCGTAGCGCTCGGCCATGCACCCGGTGACCACTAACTCGGCCTCGACCGCCGTCGAGCGCAGCGCCAGCACCGTGTCCACCGACTCCTGGCGGGCCTCCTCGATGAACGCGCAGGTGTTCACCACCACCAGATCGGCCTCTTCGGGGGCGCGGGCCGCGGCCATCCCGTCGCGAACCAGCAGACCCGTGATCTTGTCGGAGTCCACCCGGTTCTTGGGACAACCCAGCGTCTCTACCCAGAACCGGCGCACTGCACCGAGATTAGACGGCATCGGCGAAGACCCCATCAGCACAGCCCGTCAGCTCGACAGCCTCAATCACTTCAACAGCCACGACAGCCTCGACACCTTCGGCGAGCGGCACAGCATGAGCTGCGTCGTCTTGGTGGTCCGACACCAGAAACGGGAGCGATACCAGATACACGGCCAAGAGCAGCGCCCCCTCCCACCACTGCTCCAAGCCGTCGCCGCGGAGCATCAGCACCCATGCCGCCACCGAGATGCCCACCATGATCCACACCGCCAGCCCGGAGAGGTTTCCGTCTGTCAGGGGCCCGGGGCCGGCCAACGCCACCACCGCGCTCACCAGCAGGCTGTTGAAGGTGTTGGAACCCAAGATATTGCCCACCAGCAGCTCGGCC
Organism: Candidatus Poriferisocius anaerobius; assembly: GCA_028278785.1. Classification (GTDB taxonomy): domain Bacteria; phylum Actinomycetota; class Acidimicrobiia; order Acidimicrobiales; family Bin134; genus Poriferisocius; species Poriferisocius anaerobius. The sequence goes on from JAPYOG010000047.1 coordinate 25,024, forward strand.
TCTCCTCGGCGGGCAGCCTGCACCCCGGTGATCAGCTCAGGCAGCGAGGTGCCGAACGCCACCAGAGACAAGCCCACGAACCCGGCCCCCAGACCGGCTTCCTCGGCGATGTCCAGCGCCCCGGTCACCGCAAGCTGGGCGCCGACCACCGTGGCCGCCAGCCCTGCCACAGTGCGAACCAGCTCAACCGCTTGGCGGATCGGCTTGCCAGCACGAGCCACACCCGCCGCTTGGCGGATCGGCTTGCCAGCACGAGCCACACCCGCCGCGCCAGCACCCGCCGCGCCAGCACCCGCCGCGCCAGCACCCGCCGCGCCAGCACCCGCCGCGCCAGCACCCGCCGAGGCATCGCGGCCCGGCCGCTTCAAGATGATGGCCATCGCCCCCGCAAACGCCGCCAGCAAAACGATGCCCTCCCAGCGCTCGAAGCCGTCCTGCACCAACAGCCAGAACAACAAAGCGGCTGCGAGCGACACCACGCCCTCCCGCCACAGCGTGCTGTGGACCACGCGGATATGGCGGCCCGCTGCTGCGACTGCGCCGACCAGCGCGGATATGCCCAGCACCAGGCTCAAGTTGGCCACGTTGGAGCCGACGATGTTGCCCACTCCCAAATCAACGTTTCCATCCACGGCGGCCAGGCCCGACACCAGCATCTCGGGGGCGCTGGTGCCGAAGCCGATGACCAGCGCCCCGATCACTATGGGCGATATTCCCCGGGCGGAGGCCAGCCGGGAGGCGCCGATCACCAGATGGTCGGCCCCGACTGCCAACACGAGCAGGCCTGCTGCCAAAAGGACCGCTGCGAGTGCCACGAACCGAGACTACCGGCGATTTCGAGGTGGAAGAGACGAACGGGGCACCGCTAGAGGGATTCTGCGGGCAGCTCATCGGGGGTTATCAGCACCTCTCGGGCCTTTGACCCTTCCGACGGCCCCACCACGCCCCGCTGCTCCAAAAGGTCCATCAACCGACCGGCTCGGGCGAAGCCCACCCGCAGCTTGCGCTGGAGCATCGACGTGGACCCGAGCTGGCTCTCCACCACCAGCCTCATGGCCTGCGCCAGAAGCTCGTCGTCATCGTCTCCCCGGCCGTCGGCTGCCGACGACGGGGACTGCGCCAGCGGATCCGCATCGCCGACGGCGCCGTCGGCAGTCACCGAGATGTTGCCGCCGGTCGGTCCCTGGGCTGCGGCTTGGCGCCGCCAATGGCCCACCACGCTGCGGACCTCGGCCTCGGTCACCCAGGCCCCTTGGAGCCTTTGCGGAGAGGTCGAGGTCGGGTTGAGCAGCAGCATGTCGCCCCGACCCACCAAGCGCTCGGCGCCCTGCTGGTCGAGGATCACCCGGCTGTCGGTTTGACTGGAGACGGCAAAGGCCAGCCGAGCCGGTATGTTGGCCTTGATGACCCCGGTGATCACGTTGATCGACGGACGCTGGGTGGCGATCACCAGATGGATGCCCACTGCACGGGCCTTCTGGGCGATCCGGCAGATGGAGTCCTCCACATCTCGAGGGGCGACCATCATGAGGTCGGACAGCTCGTCTACCACCACCAGAATCAGCGGCATGGGCTCTTTGGGCTCAGCACCGCCCACGCCCAAGCGGAGGTCGCGGTCGAATGCGCCTTGGCCGCATGCATCGTTGTAGCCGTCGATGTCCCGCACCCCCGCAGCGGCCAGAACCTCGTAGCGCCGATCCATCTCCCGGCATGCCCAGGCCAGGGCGTTGGCCGCCTTTTTGGGATCGGTCACCGGCTGGGTGAGCAGGTGGGGCACATTCTCGTACTGTGCCATTTCCACCATCTTGGGATCGACCAGGATCATCCGAACCTGATCGGGAGTGGAGCGCATCAGCACCGAGGTGATCATCGAGTTGATGCACGACGACTTGCCCGCCCCGGTGGCCCCTGCAATCAGGATGTGGGGCATCCGGGCCAGGTCCATCATCACCGGCTTCGCGTTGATATCGCGTCCGATTGCCACCTCTAGCGGGTGGACGGCCTTGGCGGCCTCCGGCGACGACAGGATGCCGCCCAGCGAGACCACCTGGCGGTCGCGGTTGGGCACCTCCACGCCGATGGCCTGGCGCCCGGGAATGGGGGCCAGAATGCGGACGTCGGCCGAGGCCATGGCATAGGCGATGTCCTTGCTCAGGCTCGTGACCCGGCTCACCTTCACCCCGGGGGCCAGCTCCAGCTCATAGCGGGTTACGGTGGGGCCCACCACCATCCCCACCAGCTTGGTGGACACCTCGTGGGCGGCCAGGGCCTGCTCCAGGGCGGCGCCCATGCGGGCAGCTTCGTCTTGGTTGGCCTGCTTGGGGTCAGACCCGTCCAGCAGATCCAGCGGAGGCCGCCTCCACTTGGACGACTCGCCGCCCCTGCCCGGCCCCTCATCGACGATGTCCGGCGCATGCCACTCTGGCTCGCCACCCCCGGAAGCGGGCACAGGCTCGCCACCGCCCGAAACGGGACCAGACTCGGCACCGCCATCGCCGCCCGAAGCGGGAACCAGCCCCGCGCCGCCATCGCCGCCGGAAGCGGGAACGGGGGCCGCGGCCTGATTCGGGGGGGATGGGGCGGCTTGAGGCCAGGTATCGGCGCCATCACCGCCTGTCTTGGGAGGAGCCGCCGTCGATTCGGCACCAGGCGACTGGCGCAAGAGCCTGCCTGCCCAGGCCCTGACCTTGGCCCCGTCCATTTTTCGAGCCCAGGTCCGAAGCGAGACCCTGGTGAGCACCACAACTCCCAGAAGCCCGAACGCGCCGACCACCAGGCTTGCCCCCCACACCCCCATGAGAGCGGCCAATGGATTGCCGAAAGCCCATCCCAATGCGCCGCCGGCGGACTTCAGCCCATCGAGGTCTTTGACGCCCGGCCGGTCAACGGCGATATGCAGGAGGCCGGTAACCGACAGCAGCGTCAGCAAGGTGCCTATGCCCAGGCGAACGGCCAGAGCGAGATCGGCCCGCGCCGGATCTGCATGGGGGTTCTTGTCGGGGGAGTCCATGGACACGGCCATGTCCGCCTCGTCTGGGCGAGGCCCCCGCAGCAGCGCGAAGCCGATGCCCACCAGCAAGATCGGGGCAGCAGCCCGAGCCAATCCCATGAACGCGCCGAGAGCCACCCTGAGCCCGGCGCCGAACGGCCCGGCCGCGTCAGCCCACAGGCCGAAGGCGGCCAAGAAGCCCACGAGAATCAGCCCCACCGAGACGATGTCGGTGCGGTGGCGGACCCAGACCGCAGCGCAAGCTTGCCTCAACCGGCTTTCAGATGAGGCTTTTTGTTTCGCTTTGGGCTTTCCGCTGGGCTTGTCAGGGGCTTTGCTAGCGGTTTTTGTAGCCACAACGACAACAAACTTACCATTGGCAACACGAGCAACCAACGGTTTGTGCTCAAGGGCCGTCCGGGGCCGGTCTCTTCAGAGCTCGACGACTATGGGGACGATCACCGGACGGCGATCGGTGCTGTGGTTGATGAACTGGCCCGCGGCGCGTCGCACCACCCGATCCAATCCGCCCTGCTCCCCGGACTCCAGGAATCGCCCCACTGCGGCCGCCACCTCATCAGCCCCCTGCAACTCCAGCTCTCGGGCCGCTTCTCCGCCCACCCATCCACGGCTCTCGAACCGGGGCTGGGCCAGCAAGCGGCCGTCGCGGCGGCTCAGCACAACCACCACGCTGACCACGCCCTCGGCGCCGATAGCGGACCGGTCCCTGAAGAGCTCTGGTCCGCTCTCCACCAGCCGGCCGTTGACGAAGTAGTAGTCCCCCGAAGTCACCCTGCCCCGATTGAGCAGGCCGTCAGCGCTCAATTCCACTTGGTCGCCGTCTCGGGCCTGCACCACCCGAGCCGGGGGCATGCCCATCCCCACGGCCAGAGCGCCATGGGCGACGAGGTGGCGTACTTCCCCATGCACGGGCACGAAGAACTCGGGATCTGCGACCGTGTGCAGGGTGCGCAACTCGTCTTGCTTGCCGTGGCCGGTGGTGTGGACTTCCACACTGCCGCTGTGGACCACATCAGCACCGCGGTTCACCAGGTTGTTTATCATTTTGGCCACCCGGGCCTCGTTGCCGGGAATGGGGCTGGAGCTCAACACCACGGTGTCGTCGGCGCCGATCTGGATCCAGCGGCTGTCGCCGGTGGCGGCCATGGCCAGCGCCGAGCGGCTCTCGCCTTGAGACCCAGTGGCCACCACGCACACCTCCCCGGGACGGTGGTGCTGCGCCTCGGATATGTCGATCACCGCGTGGTCGGGCAGCCGCAGCAGGCCCAGCTCTCGGGCCAAGGCGAAGTTCCGCTTCATCGACAGTCCCAGGGTGGCCACCTTGCGCCCCTCGGCCACTGCGGCCTCGGCCACCTGCTGGACCCGGTGGATGTGGCTGGCGAACGCGGCCACCACCAGCCGCCGGCCAGCTTTGGCGGCGAGCACCGACCTGAGCACCTCCCCCACCTCGGTTTCGGAGCGTGAGCTTCCGGGGATCTCGGAGTTGGTGGAGTCGCACAGCAAAAGCCGTATTCCCTCGTCGCGCGCTATTGCACCGATCCGGGCCAGATCGGTGCGCCGACCGTCGACCGGGTTCAAGTCGAGCTTGAAATCGCTGGAGTGCAGGATCACCCCCTGGGGAGTGCGGATGGCCGAGATCAGCCCGGAGGGAACCGAGTGGGTGACGGGGATGAACTCGCAGTCGAAGGCGCCGATGCTGAGGCGGTCGTGGTCGCCGATGGGCTTCAGCTCGGTGCGGTCCATCACTCCTCGCTCCTCGAGGCGATTGCGGATCAGCCCCAGCGTGAAGCGAGAGGCATACACCGGGAACGACAGCCGCTCCAGCGCATGGGACAGCGCTCCGATGTGGTCCTCGTGGCCGTGGGTGCAGATGCAGCCCACGATGCGATCGGCCTTGTCCCGCAGATACTCCAAGTCGGGGAGCACGAAATCGGCCCCGGGCATGTCCTCGTCTGGGAACAGCACGCCGCAGTCCAACAGCAGCACCTGGCCCCGGCACTCGATGGCCGCGCAGTTCCTCCCGATGTCCCCCAGGCCGCCCAGAAAGGTGATCTGAACCGGGTCAGCCATGCGCCGCCCCGAGCCGTGTGCCCGCCAGCACCTCGGCGGCGGCTTGAGCCAGGCCATCGGGCTCCACGTCCATGGGCGGGCGGCACCGGCCCACCGGCAGGCCGAGCAGTCGCATCATGGCCTTGGCCGGAACGGGGTTGGGCGCGGCCGAGCCGGTCTCATAGTCGAACGACGGGATGAGGTCGGCGTTGATCCGGCGGGCGGCGGCGACATCGCCCTGCTCGAAGGCCTCGATCATCTCGGCATGCTCGGCGGCGGCCCAGTGGGTGGCCACCCCGATCACTCCCACCGCCCCAACCGCGAGCAGGGGCAGGGTGAGGCTGTCGTCGCCGCTGTACACCTCGAAGCCATCGGGGGCCTGGGCGATCAGCTGGGCGGTCTCGGCGGGGTCGCCGGCCGCGTCTTTGATGCCGGCGATGTTGGCCACGCCGTGGGCTAGTTCGAGCAGCGTGGCCGTGTCCACCTTCCGCCCAGTGCGGACGGGAATGTCGTAGATGAGCACCGGAAGGCGGGTTGCCGCCGCCACCGCGGAGAAGTGCCTGGCCATGCCGGCCTGCGAGGGCCGGTTGTAGTACGGGGCCACCGACAAGATGCCGCCGGCGCCGGCCTCGGCGGCCCGCTCGGTGAGCTCGACGGCCGCCGCAGTATCGTTGCTGCCCGCACCAGCCACAACTGGGACGTCCACCGCTGAGACCACCGCGCCGATGAGCTCGATCTGCTCGTCGTGGGTCAGGGTCGGCGCCTCTCCCGTGGTGCCGGCCACCACCAGCCCATCGCTTCCGTTGTCGGCCAGCCAGCGGGCCAGCACTGCGGCGGCGCCCAAGTCGAGCGAACCGTCATCTCGAAACGGCGTGACCATGGAGGTGAGCACCTTGCCGAATCGGGCCATGGGATCTCCTTACGCGCCTGCGGATTCGTTCACTGTGGCCGGGCGGGCTTTGCAGTTCAAAGGGGATCTCCTTACGCGCCTGCGGATTCGTTCACTTCTTCGGCCGCTCGATCAATGCCCAGGGTCACCAGGAGATCCTCGTGCAGCTCGAACCACACCTCATGGTAGGAATCCAAAGAAGGCTTCGTAAACCAATTAAGGTCGCCTCCCAGCACCTGGCCCAGCGCATGCTCCAGCCGCGGCCCATAGTGGCCGAAGCGATCGACCGCCTCAGCCAACCGAGCCAGAATGGGCTGGACCTGTCGATTGATGTCGGACAAACGGGCTATCACCTCGGCGTCGTAGTGCGGGTCGGTGTGGTCGTTGAGGGTTTGGCCTGCTTTGACCTGGAAGTCGGTGCAGGCCGTCTTCAGCTTCGGATCCAATACCCGGAACGACTCATAGAGCTCCCGAACCACCGAGCGCAGGCCCGAATCCTCGATCTCGGCGGCCGCCAAACGCTCAGCCTCGGCCCGGCCCTCCCCCAGCAGCATCCAGCCCCTGACCCGGCTGGCGTCTCGGTAGCGCGCCCAGTTCCG
>JAPYOG010000048.1 GCA_028278785.1 Candidatus Poriferisocius anaerobius
GTAGGATGTTGAGTAGTGCCCATGTTCAGCAATAGCTACACCGCCATCGGCGCCAAAAGCCGGGCCGTGCGCGTAGCTATGGCTGAAACGGCCGATATCCACACCGGGTATTGGCACACTCACCAGACACCATGCGCGTTTGGTCAGAAGACTGCCAATGCCAGGCCTCGGGGAGGGTCCACGTAGAGCACCTACAAGGATCAGACATCTGCCGAGGCCGCCGGAAAAATCCGGCGGCTTTTTCAGTTTCCCCCCACCACCAGCACGATTGAAACCGCCCAACCGAAGACCCCCGAAAGGAGAACAACATGGAGGCGCTGCTCTTTGAGAATGCTCCGTGGCGTGCAGACGCCGCGTGCCGCACCGACGCCGCCTCGCTTGGGGAGATCTTCTTCTCCGACGAGCTCCAGCACATCTCGCAGGCCAAGGCCATCTGCGCCCAGTGCCCGGTGATGGCCCAGTGCCTCGAAGGCGCCATCGCCCGCAGCGAGCCGTGGGGAGTGTGGGGCGGCCAGTTGTTCCGCAACGGCAAGGTGCTGACCAGCAAGCGCCGCCGGGGCCGGCCGGCAAAGGTCCCCCGCCCCGAGGACGAGTTCCTCCAGGTGCCGGTTCCCGAGCACCTGCGCGAGCGGCTCCGCTCGGCCTGATGGCCCCCACGGCCTGATGGTCGAGCGGCACCACCCGGCGGCCACAGCCCGGGTTGCGCCGGTCATCGCCGCGGCGCTGATCGCCATCGTCGCCGGCGCCTGCGATTCAGGCGCCGGCGACGATGTCCAAGCGACGGAAATCGAGTTCGAGCTGCTCGACGCAAGCACTGCCACGGTGGGCGACTACCTGGATCGTCCCGTTGTGCTCAACTTCTTCGCTTCCTGGTGTACGCCGTGCAAGGCCGAGATGCCCGCTCTCCAGTCGGTGCATCAACAGCGATCCGACATCGCCGTGGTGGGCTTGGCCATCAACGACACCAGAACCCGAGCCCTGGAAATCGTCCGAGAAACCGGGGCGGCATACATAATCGGCCTGGATCTCGACGCCACCGTGGGCAATGCCTTCGGGGTTGTCGGCATGCCCACAACCCTGTTCATCACCCCCGACGGGCAGGTCGCCCACCGCCACACTGGCGGCCTCACGGCACAACAGATCACCGAGCAGATAGACACGCACCTCACCGCGTAGCCTCCCCACCGCGCAACCTCCCCGCCGCGTCGCCTTCTCGCCGCGCACTCTCCCCGCCGCATAGCCTTCTCGCCGCGCACTCTCCCCGCCGCGTAACCTTCCCCGTGTGTTCGAGTTTGATCTGGCGGTTCCGTTCGGGGCGGGCCTCGTCGCCGCGGTCAACCCTTGTGGCTTCGCCATGCTCCCGGCCTATCTGGCCTACTTTCTCGGCATCAGCGGCGACGGCGAGGACGGCGACACCGGGACATACGTGCTGCGAGGGTTGTTGGTGGGGCTCACCCTCACCGCCGGCTTTGTGGCCTTCTTCGGCATCGTCGGCGCGCTGACCTCGTCGCTCATAGCCACCTCCACCATCGCCGAGCGGGGTCCGTGGATAACGCTGGTGGTCAGCGGGCTCATGGTGGTGCTGGGCATCGCCATGCTGGCCGGCTTCGAGCCCAAGATCTCCGTGCCCCGCTTGTCCAAAGGCGGCGACAGCCGCACGCTTCTCTCCATGTTCTTGTTCGGCGTTTCCTACGCAGTGGTGTCTTTGGGATGCTCCAGCCCGGTCTTCTTCGGCAGCGTCAGCGGCTCGTTCAGCACCGACGGCTGGTGGGAGGGAACCGCGCGGTTCTTGGCCTACGCCTTGGGCATGGGGCTGGTCATCACATTCCTGACCCTGGCCGTGGCAATGGGACGCTCCGGTGTGACCGCCCGCATGCGCCGCCTGCTGCCCCACATCAACCGCATCTCCGGGGGCTTTTTGGTGCTGGCCGGCGTGGTGCTGGGCTTCTACGGCTGGTGGGAAGTCCAGGTGCTGCTGCGAGACGACTTCGACGCCAACAACCCGTTCGTGGAGGCCTCCACCCGGGTGTCCAGCCGCTTGGAGAACTGGATCATCGACGTGGGCGGCAACCGGTTCGGCCTCGCCACCGCCATCGTGCTGCTGGCCGTGCTTTTGTGGCTGTTGCGCCGAACCATCCCCCGGCCTCAGCTCTTCGCCGTCTCCGGCATCGTGGCAGTGGGCTATGCGCTCTCAGAAGCGCTCCAATTCCAGGGTGACCTGCTGGTGTTGCCGATTCTTCGCACCATCGCCCACATCCCCGAGCGAGTGGGCAACTGGTTCACCGACCCAGCCCGCTGGCCAGTGCTATGGGAGGTGCTGGCCGCGCTGATTGCGGCAGTGATCCTGTGGGCGCGCCTGGGGCCTGGAAATCGCGCCGCGCTGAAAATCGAGTAGATCAAACCACCCGGCGCGCGAGTAGAGTACTTGGGCGCCCGTGAGTGGCGGCAGCAACAGCCAATCTGTCCCCAGGGGCAGCTACAACATGGTCCCGTGGTGCAGTTTGGAGTGCACGCCGGCCTGTCAAGCCGGAGGTCGCGGGTTCAAATCCCGTCGGGACCGCTAACAGAACACGGTCGGGTAGCTCAGTTGGCAGAGCGTCCGCCTGAAAAGCGGAAGGTCACCGGATCGACGCCGGTCCCGACCACCATTCACCCACCCCACGGCCCTGAGCTACCCCCAAACCCGCTCAGGGCCGTGCCTTTGCCAGCCAGCGGGTGGCAGCATCAACCTCGAACGTGGAACTCGAGCGTGGAGAAGTGGGCGAGGACGGCGGCGTGGCGGTCGGCGTAGTCGGCGGCACGCGGGCTAGCCGGGCAGCGGCTCGCCGCTGAACCATGCTTCGAACATGGGGCGCATGGCTGTGTCGATGAGCTCGACACGGTGGCCTTCGGGCAGCATCAGATAGGCGAACCCGGCGAGTTGGCCGCCCTCACCCGCGCCACCGAAGAGCAACTTGCTTCCGTCGGCCTGCAATGCCGCGACATCGGCGTGGAGGTTCTCGCTCCAGTAGCCGAGGTGGTTCAGCCCGCCATAGAGGTCCATGTCCCAAAAAGATCCCGCAGGCCCGGCGACCAACTCGATCTGAAGCGGACCCTCCACGGAGTAGGTGAAGCTCAACCGGCTGGTCACCACCTCCCCGCCGACCAGCAAGTCGAGCTCGCGATTCTGCACAGAGTGCCACGTCAGGCCATTGTTGGCCGAGTACTGGGCCATCGCATCCTCAACATCGGGCACGACAACGCCTACATGGAATGGGTTGGTGAGCTGAACCATGCCGGGATGCTATCAGCCCCCCAGGTCGCCGGTGCCAGGGGCCGCCTGACCGGGGAGCTCCGCTGCTGTCGCAACGCTCTCGGCCTCGGTTGACCTGTCGCGTTTCGACACCATTTCGAAAAATCCGGATTCTCTGCGACTGCCTGCGCCAGAACCTCAACGAGGGGCGCTACGCTACTCGTGACCCTACGATAGATGTATTAGGAGATAATCCAGCATGAGCCGATATATAATGAATCGCATTAGTCAAAAAGGGCGGCGCTTTTCCCCATATTTCGTCGCCCTGCTGGCTGTGTTATCGCTGCTCGCAGCGGGCTGCGGCAACGACGACGACCCACAACCGGCAGCGCCGGAGCAGACTTCGACCCCGGAGGCACCCCCCCCCGCACCCACCGAGGATCCACGGGGAGATGCGCTGGGCGACGGCTCGCTGGGCATTGTCACCGTTGCCTCCGGCGAGTCCGTCCAAATCCGCTCGCTGAACGCGATCAGCGGCCCGGTGGCTTTCTTGGGCCTGCCCAACCAGCGGGCTGTTGAACTCGCCATCGCCGACTACGGCGACGTCCACGGCTTCTCCGTCGACCTCGGCACCCCCCTCGACGACCTGTGCTCGTCGGAAGGCGGCCAGGCTGCCGCCCAGACAATCGTGGCCGACGAGCAGGTGATCGGCGTGATCGGCACGTCGTGCAGCGGCGCCGCAGTGGCCGCCGCCCCTCTGGTCACCGAGGCGGGCATGGTCATGATCTCCCCGTCGAACACCTCGCCCGCCCTCACGTCCGACTTCCAAGGCAACGCCGGCGAGAGCTGGAGCGTGGGCTACTACCGCACCGCCCACAACGACCTGATCCAGGGTGCGGCCATGGCCAACTTCTTGTTCGGCGAGCTGGGCGTCGACAACGCCGCCGCCATCCACGACGGCGACCCCTACACCCAGGGACTGGCGCTGGCCTTCCAAAACGCTTTCGAGGAGCTGGGAGGCTCGGTCTCGGGTGTGACCGGCATCAACAAGGGCGACACCGACATGGTGCCCGCCCTCACCGAGGTGGCCGCCTTCTCGCCCGGGGCGCTGTTCTTCCCCATCTTCCAGCCCGAGGGAGACTTCATCGCCGCTCAGGCGCCCACGGTCTCCGGCCTCGAAGACGCCTATCTGCTCGCCGCCGACGGCCTGCTGGTGGACGACTTCCTGGCGCTGAGCGACTCCGAGGGGATGCACTTCTCGGGACCCGACGTGAGGTTCGGCGCCAACGTCAACCAGAGCACCGGCCAAAATGCCGACCAGATACTGGCCGCGTACGACCAGGCCCACGGCGAACCCCCGTCGGCGCCCTTCTGGGGGCACGCCTACGACGCCGCCACACTGCTGCTCGACGCCATTGCCGCGGCATCGTGGGTGGAGGACGGCGACCTTCGCATCGACCGGGCCGGGGTGCGCCAGCATCTGAACTCGGTCAGCGGGTACAGCGGTATCACCGGAACCCTGAGCTGCGACGATTTCGGCGACTGCGCCTCGCAGAAGATAACCGTCATCAGCCACGAGAGCTCCGACGACATCGAGGCCAGCAAGAACAACGTGGTCTACTCCTATCCGTGAGCCTCAGGCCCTGTTGATCTAGGCCGAAGCCCTGCGCCGCCGCCAGCGTGATGTCGGCGGCGGCGTAGCCTTGGGCCTGGCGAGAGGATGAGGCGACCGGGAATGCAGCTCACCACCAAGCAGCGCACCAAGGTCGATTGGTTCCTGACCATCCTGCGGGTCATCGCTCTTGTGGTGATCTGCGCCGGGTTTGCGGCCTTTGTGGCCCAAATGATCGACAGCCAAAACCCTTTCGCCCGATGGGCCAATCCCGATGCCATCAACCTGACCGGCGAGCAGTTCCAGGGCCTCGTGGTCACCGGATTGGCCCAAGGCGCCATGTACGGGCTCATCGCCCTGGGCTATTCAATGGTGTACGGGGTGCTGGGGTTCATCAACTTCGCCCACGGCGAGGTGTTCATGGTGGGGGCCATGACCGGGGCCGTCACCTCCAGCAAGCTGGCTGAGGCCGGTTACTGGGAGAGCAGCTTCGTGCTGTGCCTGGTGCTGGTGGTGGTCCTTTCCATGGTTGTGTGTACCGTGACCGCGGTGCTCATGGAGCGGGTGGCCTACCGCCCTCTTCGGGGCAAACCCCGGCTCATTCCGCTCATCACCTCCATCGGGGTCTCGTTCTTCCTCCAAAACAGCGTGCTCGCGCTGTTGGGGTCGACGGTCAAGTCGTATCCAGACTTGCCCGACTGGCTCACAGACAAGCGGACTTTTCTGGAAATCCAGGGATCCAAGATCCTGGTAGTGGTCGTGGCCGCGCTGGCCATGGCCGGGCTGTGGTACTTGGTGGAGAAGACCAAAACCGGCAAGGCCATGCGGGCGGTGGCCGAGGACGCCGAGATCGCCTCGCTCATGGGCATCGACGTGAACCGCATCATCGTCAAAACCTTCGCGGTGGGCGGGGCCATGGCCGGGGTGGCCGGCATCTTGTGGGGCCTGCTGTTCCGCAGCGTGATCCACACCACCGGGTTCCTGCCCGGCATCAAAGCGTTCAGCTCCGCAGTGGTGGGCGGCATCGGCAACCTCGGGGGCTCCATGGCCGGGGGCCTGACCATCGGCGTGGCCGAATCGCTGGGCCCGCTGATGATCCTGGAGCCTCTGGGGGTGAGCGGGCCCTCGCAGCTGCGCGACGCGGTGGCTTTCGCCGTGCTCATCATCGTGCTGCTGGTGCGGCCCAGCGGCATCTTCGGCGAACGGCTCCCCCCGGAGGAGCGCACATGACCGCGGCCGGGGACTTTCCCGCCTCCCAGGACGCAGCCCCAGCAGCCGCCCCCCGTCGTCGGCTGCTGGAGCAAGACTGGCGGAAGCTCCTGCGGGCCAGCGCCATCTTGGCCATCGCACAGGTGTTCATCGGGCTCTCTGGCATGCCGGTGTCGTTCGACCGGCGCCTGTTGATCGATCCGATCCTGAGCCTCGGCTATCTGTCTTTGCTGTGGCTGCCGCTGGCGGTGAGCTACTGGGTGGGCCGCGAGCAGGTGCTGGAGGGGATGACGGCCTACGCCAGGGGCGGACGCGACGTTTTGGCCGGGGCGATCACCGGGGCGGTGGGCAACGCCGGCCTCACCCTGCTGGTGGTGGGGATCACCCACTTTGACATCCGCGACCCATTGGTGAACTGGAGCCCCCAGCTACTGGGAATCTTGGAGTTCGAGGAATCGGTGTGGCTGGGAGCGCTCATCTGGCCGGCGATCGGCGCTGGCGTCGGGGCGCTGGGCGGCGGGATGCACTGGGCGAGCTCCCGGATCACCAGAACCACGGTGATCGTCTTGTTGTCGGTGTTCGGCACTGCGGTGCTCGAGAGCGTGATCACCGATCTCAGCCAGGGCTTCCACATCGAGGCGGTGTCCGATTGGCTGTACGGGCCCAAGCGGGGGCTCACCTACCCCGCGGCCATCGTCGTCGCCGCAGCCGCAGCCGCGATAGCGGGGGGGATCGCCGCTTATCGGGCCTTCCTGGCTCGAACCGCATCGACAAGTGGTCAGCTTGGAATTGCCGCGTCTGGTGAGACCAGCGCAAACCGGGTGCGGTGGCGGAGGATCCCTGTCCGCCGGCTGGTGGGCTTCGCGCTCAGCGCGGCGGCCATCGTGGTGCTTCCCCTGTTCTTGGGCCGGCTCACCAACGAGCTTTTGGCCAACGTGGGGCTGTTCATTCTGTTGGCGCTGGGGCTCAACATCATCGTAGGGCTGGCCGGCATCCTCGACCTGGGCTATGTGGCCTTCTTCGCTGTGGGCGGTTACAGCGTGGCCGTGCTCACCTCGCCGGGATCGCCCCGGTTCGACCTGGAGATACCGTGGTTCGGCGCCCTGTTCGCGGCCATGCTCCTGGCTGGTCTGGCCGGTTTGCTCATCGGCGCTCCGGTGATCCGGATGCGGGGCGACTACCTGGCCATAGTCACCCTGGGATTCGGCGAGATCATTCGGGTCCTGCTTCTGTCCGACTGGCTCTCGGGCACGTTCAACGGCGCTCAGGGCATCACCAACATCCCCGGGGTGGAGGTGTTCGGACTGGCCACCGTGCGGGGATTCGAGCCCCGGTCGGTGCTGTATCTGGTGCTGGTGTTCTGCGCCATCGCCGTCTATGTGTCGTGGCGGCTGGAGAACTCCCGCATCGGCCGGGCCTGGATGGCCATTCGGGAGGACGAGAGCGTGGCCGAGGCCATGGGGGTGGACACGGTGAGCGCCAAGCTGATGGCGTTCGTCACCGGCGCGGTGCTGGGCTCGTTCAGCGGGGCCATCTTGTCGGCCAAGGTGGGGTCGGTGTTCCCCCACAGCTTCGCCATCATCGTGTCGATCGTGATCCTGGTGGTGGTGATCTTCGGGGGCATGGGCAGCATCGCGGGCGTAATCGCCGGCGCGGCAGTGCTGATCGGGGTGCTGGGAGGACCCAACCAGCCCGGACTTCTCCAGGAGTTCGCCGAGTACAAGATTTTGATCTACGGCGCGTTGCTGGTGTGGATGATGCTTCAGCGGTCAGAGGGCCTGATACCCAGCGTGCGGCGGGCCCGGGAGCTGCACCTCGACGAGATGAACCAGGATGCCTGGCTGCGGGCCCAGGTTGCGGCCGACGATGCAGGCGGGGGCGGGGGCGGAGACCGCTCGGAAGGCGAGCAGCCATGAACTCTATGCCGATGCTGGAAATCACCGGTCTGCACGTGGTGTTCGGCGGCCTGCACGCCATCAACGATTTGGACTTCGCCGTGGAGAAGGGCGAGATCGTGGCGGTGATCGGCCCCAACGGGGCCGGCAAGACCACCTTCTTCAACGCCATCAGCGGGATGGTGAAGCCCACCGAAGGGCAGATCGCTTTCGAGGGCCGGTCGCTGCTGGGGCTCGACCCCAACAAGATCACCTCCCGAGGCATCGCCCGCACCTTTCAGAACGTGCGGTTGTTCGCCAACATGACGGTGCTGGAGAACGTGATGGTGTCCCAGCATTGCCGCACTCGCCAGCGGATACTGGATGCCCTGCTGCAAACTCGCCGCTTCCGCACCGAGGAAGAGCAGGTGCGGGCCCGGGGCAAAGAGGTGCTGGGCTTCTTCGGCACCCGACTCACCGGCTACCGATTCGACCAGCCGGCCTCGGTGCTGTCGTATGCCAACCGCCGCCGCCTGGAGATCGCCCGGGCCATGGCCACCAGCCCCAAGCTGATCTTGTTGGACGAGCCGGTGGCGGGCATGAACCCGGTGGAATCGGCCGAGCTGACCCAGCTCATCGGCAAGCTCCGCGACGAGATGGGCTACACCATCGTGCTCATCGAACACGACATGTCGGTGGTGCGGGACATCTCCGACCGGGTGGTGGTGCTGGACCACGGAGAGGCCATCGCCCGAGGCACCTACGCCGAGGTGTCAGCCAACCCGCAGGTGATCGAGGCCTATCTGGGCCAATCGGCCGATGGGAGTTGAGCAGCCGATGAGCCCGAACACTCCCGAAACCAACTCCCCGACTCCGGCTCAGCCTGCATCCGTCCAATCCGAGCCAGTGCTAGAGCTGCGAAGAGTGAACACCCACTACGGGGCGGTACACATTCTCAAGGATGTGGATCTGGACATCTACTCCGGCGAGTTGGTGTGCCTGCTGGGCGGCAACGCCAGCGGCAAGTCGACCACGCTGCGGACCATCCTCGGCATGGTGAAACCCACGACCGGCGACGTGAAGGTCAACGGACAGGTGGTGACCCATCAATCCACCCGGGACCGGGTGGCGATGGGGGTAACGATGGTCCCCGAGAACCGCCGGCTGTTCAAGCGCCTGACCGTGCGCGAGAACCTCGACCTCGGCGCCTACCTGCGCTCTGATTCCGATCAGATTGCATCCGACATGGAGCGGGTGTTCGACCTGTTCCCCCGGGTCAAGGAGCGGCTCAACCAGAAGTCGGGCACGCTTTCGGGGGGCGAGCAGCAGATGGTGGCCATCGGCCGGGCCCTGATGGCCAACCCGAGGGTGCTGTTGATGGACGAGCCGTCTATGGGCCTGGCCCCCGCCCTGGTGCAGCAGAACTTCGAGCTGATCCAGCAGATCCACGAAGCCGGAATGACCGTGTTCATGGTGGAGCAGAACGCCAACATGGCCCTTTCCATCGCCGACCGCGGCTGGGTGCTGCAAACCGGCCGAGTCGTCCTCGACGACACCGCCGAGAACCTCCTGGCCCACCCCGACCTCCAAGCCTCCTACCTCGGCACGGCTGAGCAATAGGGTTGGTCCCAACGGGCGAGGGCATTAGGAGGCAGAGGCTGAAGAACGCGAACTCGCCCGAGAATTGTTCCGCTGACCGCGGCAGAGATCTCAGGGGCGCTGCCCAGCCCGTTCATCGACCGCAGAACAGCCCAAGCCTATGAGCAGCTCCTCAGCGACCTGGTTGTGGTCGACCGCCTCAGCGCGTGGTCCACGAACCGGCTCAAGCGGCTGAGCCGCACGCCCAAGCGGTACCTGGTCGACTCCGGGCTGATGGCCGGAATCCTCGAGGCACGGCGTTGAGGTGCGGGCGAGCGTGCCCGGACCGAGGTGCTGTCCGTCGTCAGCATCGTCGCACCGAACGACGTGAGGACCGAGGGGAAGAGCGCCCGGTTTCTCATCGGGCGCCCCTCGGGGTTCGCCGGGAGCGCGAAAGCGCGGATATCGCACTGCGGCGGCCCGGCAAGTCGGGCAGCCACGCCAGGGCAGCGCCGGCGTCGGCGCGTTCGGTCTGGCTCAGCTGCGTCTTGCGCCACAGCGCGTTGGCAGCCTCGGAGGCCACAAGGCGTGGTGCGTGCAGTTCTTCGCCGCCGACAGTTCCCGACGCATT
>JAPYOG010000049.1 GCA_028278785.1 Candidatus Poriferisocius anaerobius
CCCTCATATCTCGCGGCTCGGATAGCGTCTGGCAGGTCGCGTGCCACAGCGAACCGCAATCTGGTTGGGTGTCGGCGGGTTGGGTCTTGGGGTCTTTGAGGATGAGGTGGAGCCGCTAGAATAAAAAGTTCATGTTCGACACCCTGAGTAGCCGGTTCGAGGGCATCTTCAAGCGCATGCGGGGCTTGGGAACCCTTCGAGAGGACGATGTCGACGAGGTGCTCGGGGAGATTCGCCGGGCTTTGCTGGAAGCAGATGTCAATCTCCGCGTGGCCAGGGGATTTCAGGAGCGCATCCGCCAGCAGTGCGTGGGGGCGGAAGTCCACAAGGCGTTGGATCCCGCCCAGCAGGTGATCAAAATCGTCCACGGCGAGATGGTCGCTGCGCTGGGCGGCGAAACCCTGGAGATATCCCATCCTGCCAAGGCCCCCACAGTGGTGCTGTTGGCAGGGCTTCAAGGCGCGGGCAAGACCACCAATGCGGCCAAACTGGCTGCCTGGTTCAAGCGGCAGGGCCGCAACCCCCTGCTGGTGGCGGCGGACTTGCAGCGGCCGGCCGCGGTGGAGCAGCTCCGCACTCTGGGGGCTTCCATCGAGGTTCCGGTGTTCAGCGAGCCGACGGACCCCGTTGCCGTGGCCCGCAGGGGGGTGGCCGAGGCTGTGGCTGCCGGCCGGGACGTGGTGATCTGCGATACCGCCGGGCGGCTGGCCGTGGACGAGGAGATGATGGAGCAGGTCGGACGCATTTCCGACGCTATCGAGCCCCACTACACCTTCCTGGTCGTCGACGCCATGACCGGCCAAGACGCCGTGACCACCGCTGAGGCCTTTCACGCGACCCTTGCGCTGGACGGGGTGATCCTCGCCAAGGTGGACGGCGATGCCCGAGGCGGCGCCGCCCTGTCGGTGAAGGAAGTGGTGGGCCGGCCGATTGCCTTCTCCTCCACCGGCGAGAAGATCGACGAGTTCGAGTTGTTCCACCCGGACCGGGTCGCCAATCGGATTCTCGGCATGGGCGACGTGATGACGCTCATAGAGAAGGCCGAGCAGGTTTATGAGGAGGCTGAGGCTGAGGCGGCGGCCGCCAAGCTGCTGGAGGGGGAGTTCACCCTCGAGGACTTCTTGGACCAGATGCGCCAGATCAAGAAGATGGGCTCGCTCCAGAACTTGTTGGGAATGCTTCCCGGCGCTCCACCCGAGTTGCGCAAAGCAGAGATCGAGGATGGCCGCATAGCCCAAGTCGAGGCGATCATCTGCTCCATGACGCCCCAGGAGCGGGCGGCGCCCCGGATCATCGACGGCTCGCGGCGCCAGAGGATCGCGTTGGGCGCCGGCGCCCGGCCCTCTGAGGTGTCCCAGCTATTGCGGCAGTTCGCCGAAGTCCAGAGGATGATGAAGCGCATGGGGGGAACCGGTCCCGGCTCGGGTCGCAAGAAGCCGAAGAAGGGTCGCCGGGGGAGCAGGGTCACCCCGCCGGGAAGTCGGCAGAACAAGCCCTCCAAGCCCAAGCTGGCTCTGCCGGGTTTGGAAGACGGGCCACTCGATCTCTCCTCTCTGAGGTAGCCCATGGGGTTTCTCTGCGGGTAGAGTTCAGAATCCGGCTGTTGCTGCCGGGGTGTGCTCATAGAGGCACTGACGAGGGGCCGAAGGGCTCGCAGAGATGGAAGGGCTGACCGGCTTGTGGCAGTAAGACTTCGGCTGATGCGGATGGGCAAGAAGAAGCAGCCCACCTATCGTGTGGTGGCCGCCGATTCTCGCAAGGCCCGCAATGGGCGGTTCATCGAGATCGTCGGCACCTATAACCCCCGCCAAGAGCCATCCCACATTCAAATCGACAACGAGCGTGTACTGCACTGGCTGCGTAACGGCGCCCAGCCCAGCGAGCGTGTGCAGAAGCTGCTGGTTATCTCCGGCGCCTGGGCGGACTTCACCGGTCAGGCGGCAGGCGCCGGTGAGTCCGGGACAGAGGATTCCGAGGAAGCCGAGGATGGGAAAACGTGAGCGATACTGAATTCGAAGCCGAGAACGAGGGCCTTCAAGACGACGGTTATTCCGAGAACTACGAGGACGACGATCTCGACGAGGGTGAAGATGTGAACACCATCGAGGCGCCGACCGCTCGAAACGTTCTGGAGTACCTGGTCAAGTCGGTGGTGGAGCACCCCGACGAAGTCGATGTGGAAATCGTGGAGCGTCGTGGAGCGGTCACGCTGGAGGTGACGGTGGCCGAGGGGGATATGGGCCGGGTCATCGGCCGGCGGGGCCGGGTGGCCAACTCCATCCGCACCATCGTGCGGGCCGCTGCCAGCCAAGACGGCAGCGCGATCGACGTCGAGTTCGTCGACTGAGCATTCAAGGACGCCCTTCTGCTCGAGGTTGGCCGCATCGACCGAGCCCACGGGATCCGGGGTGAGGTTGTGGTCACGCTTTGGACCAACCGCAAAGAGCGGTTGGAGACTGGCGCAGTGCTCTTCTGCGATCACGGCCCGCTCACCGTTGCCGGTGTCCGCGGCTTTCAGCAGCGGTGGCTTGTGCGGTTTGGCGAGGTTGGAGACCGAAATGCCGCAGAGCTGCTCCGAGGCCAGGTGCTGCGAGCCGAGCCCATCGCCGATCCCGACGAGCTGTGGGTCCACGAGCTGATCGGCAAGACGGTCTATGAGGTGACCGGTGTTGAGCGGGGCCGGGTGGCTGCTGTTGAGCCCAACCCGGCCAGCGACTTGCTGGTATTGGAGTCCGGAGCGCTGGTGCCGATCACTTTTCTGGAGGAGCGGCGCGACGACCGTCTGATCGTGGACGTCCCAGACGGCCTGTTCGGCGAGGCATAGGAGCTGACGGGATGTGAGAGTCGACGTGTTCACCATTTTCCCCTCGATGTTCGACGGCTTCCTGGGGCATGGGGTTATCGCCAGGGCGCTCCGCGAGGGCAGGCTGTCTGTGCGGATCCGAGATCTGAGGGACGGCGCCGGCGATCCCCGCCGATCGGTGGACGATGCGCCGTTCGGCGGTGGCCCGGGAATGGTGATGATGCCCGCGCCCCTGTTCAACTCGGTGGAGAGGGCAGACCCGCCGAGGCCGCTGCTGCTTCTCGGTCCCTCAGGCAGGAGATTCGACCAGGATTGGGCCCAGCAGCTGGCCTCCGGCAGCGGGTTTTCCCTGCTCTGCGGTCGTTACGAAGGCGTGGATCAGCGGGTTCGGGAGCATCTGGTGGACGAAGAGCTGTCGGTGGGCGACTTCGTGCTGGCCGGCGGAGAGGTTGGGGCGATGGCGGTTGTCGAGGCTGTTGGACGGCTGGTTCCGGGGGTGTTGGGAAACGAGCTGTCTGTGGCCGACGAGTCGTTCAGCTCCGGATTGCTGGAGTATCCCCACTACACCCGACCGGCCGATTTTCGCGGCTGGCCGGTTCCGCAGATCTTGCGCTCGGGCGATCACGGGCTGATCAGCCGATGGCGCAGGGCCCAGTCTCTGGCCCGAACGCTGGCCCTTCGCCCCGACCTCATCGAAGCCCGCGGCGGTTTGACCGACACAGACCGCGCCTTGTTGGAGGAGTTCGGCTTCGGGCAGTTCGCCGGGGTATAGTTTCCAGCCGCGCCCCGGGCCTGAGCTGGGCGCTGTGCAGCGATGAGAGGCGTGCCATGAATCCCACCGATATTGTTGACCAAGGCTCTAGGCGCACAGACATTCCCGAGTTCAACCCCGGCGACACGGTCAAAGTGCATGTGCGAGTAGTGGAGGGCAACCGAGAAAGGGTCCAGATATTCGAGGGGGTGGTGATCCGCCGCCAGGGAAGCGGGATCCAAGAGACCTTCACCGTCCGAAAGGTGAGTTTCGGCGTGGGGGTGGAGCGCACCTTCCCGGTTCATTCGCCCATCATCGCCAAGATCGAGGTCGGCGCCCGTGGCGATGTGCGCCGAGCCAAGCTCTACTACCTCCGCGATCGCGTCGGCCGGGCTGCCCGAGTCAAAGAGAAGCGGTTTTAGCCCCCTTCAGCGCAAATTGTCAGGGCTGCCCCCTAACGTGGGGGCATGTCACACCGACAGGCGCTGGGCCGCTGGGGCGAAGACCGAGTGGCGCGATGGTACTGCCGCCGCGGGTTTCAGGTGTTGGACCGAAATTGGCGGTGTGGCCGCGGCGAGTTGGACGTGATCGTGCAGAAAGGGCCGGTAGTCGTGGTGTGCGAGGTGAAGACCCGCTCATCGCTCGCCTTCGGGCTGCCATCAGAGGCGGTAGGGCCCGACAAGCAGCGGAGAATCCGGCGTCTCGCCGCGCAGTGGCTGTCTGAGCAGGAGCGCAGCACAGCGGTTCGGCTGCGATTCGATGTGGCAGAGGTAGTGGGCCCGGAGATCCGGATTATCGAGTCTGCTTTTTGACGGCGGCCGGCTTCACGCCAACAGCGCCCACAGGACGAGGCCGATGCAAACCAGCAGCCCGGTCGCCACGTACCAGTAGTCAAAGCGGCTGCGCCGATGCTTGCGCGTGGGATCGAAGCCCATACCCCAGTATCGTCGCAATGATGCCTTCGAGAGAAGTTCGCATTCTGCTGGCGGCCTTGCTTGCCGCGGGATTGGCGGTCGCGGCCGGCTGCGGCGCGGGCTCGCCTCCAGAGGTTGCGGCCGGGCCCGAGGGCACTCCCGAGCAGGTGCTGGTTGCCGGTCGGGCCGTCTACGCCGACCGATGCGCTTCCTGTCACGACGGCGACGGCAGCGGTACATCTATCGGGCCCAGGCTGAACAGCGGACGGTTGTCGCAGGCATACCCGGATCTCGCTGACGCGGCGTCGGTGGTGTCGGAGGGCCGCGAGCGCATGCCGGGCTTCGGCGGTGTGCTCACCGCTGGCGAAATTCGCGCTGTGCTGCGCTATATCGCTGAGGTGCTTTGACCGCTGGGGCCTGCTCGGTCGCCCCGAGGCCATCGGCCAAGTTGTCACAACTCCCCGATATCGTGTGAGCATCGCTCGTGACCCGCGAAAAGGGTCTCCCTCCCGGCACGGGGACCAGTTCCCGAGAATGCACCTGAAGTGCTTGCCACCATCCCTGCTTCCGTCCTCGCTGGAATCACCGGGCATCGGGTCTCGGTGGAGGTCCACGTCTCTGTGGGACTTCCGACGTTCACTGTGGTCGGGCTGCCCGACACTGCTTGCCGAGAGGCTCGCGACCGGGTGCGCGCCGCCTTGGTCTCCAGCGGGGTCCAATGGCCCCCGGGGCGCATCACCGTGAATTTGGCGCCTTCGGGTATCCGCAAGGAAGGCGCCGGACTGGATCTGGCCATCGCCATCGGCGTGCTGGTTGCCGATGACCAGATGCCCTTGCAGGCGGTGGCCGACATGGCCTTTCTTGCCGAGTTGGGGCTCGACGGCCGGCTTCGGGCTGTGCCCGGCGTGCTTCCCCAAGTGCGCTGTCTGAGAACCGCTGCGGTCGTTGTGGCCCCCGACAGCGCCGCGGAGGCCGCTCTGGCCAAGGGCCCTGTGGTTCGGGCGCCGGTCACGCTGGGCGAGCTCATCTCGGTGCTCAAAGGAGAGGGGCCCTGGCCCGATCCTCCCCCGGGGATCGCGGCAAACCCCGTAGATGAGTCCGCCGATCTGGCCGATGTCAAAGGCCAGCACATGGCCCGGCTGGGTTTGGAAGTGGCGGCGGCAGGCGGGCATCACCTGTTGATGATCGGCCCCCCGGGCGCAGGCAAGACCATGTTGGCGCGACGGCTTCCCGGCCTGCTCCCCGCGTTGGACGAGTCCACCGCGATTGAGGCCACCATGGTGCATTCCGCCGCCGGTTTGGATCTGCCCTCCTCTGGGCTGATTCGCCGAGCACCGTGGCAGGCGCCGCACCACTCGGCCTCCATGGTCGCTCTAGTGGGTGGCGGGAGCCGGGGGCTGCGACCCGGTTCAATAAGCTGTGCTCACGGCGGTGTGCTCTTTCTGGACGAGATGGGGGAGTTCGCCCCCCAGGTTCTAGATGCGCTGCGCCAGCCCCTCGAGGAAGGGGTCATCAGGGTCAACCGAGCTTCCGCCATGGCCTCGTTCCCGGCTCGGTTCCTGTTGGTGGGGGCGATGAACCCGTGTCCGTGCGGGGCGCTGGGACAGCCCGGCATGTGCAGGTGTACGCCCTTGGCCCGCTTGCGCTATGCGCGAAGATTGAGCGGTCCCTTGTTGGATCGGTTCGATCTGCGGATCCATGTGGGTCGCCCGGAGGTGGGCGATCTGTTCGATGCGCCGCCGGGCGAGTCGTCCGCGGTGGTGAGGGCGCGGGTTGCCCGGGTCAGGGAGATCGCCCGCGACCGCGGGGTGTCATCGAACAGCGAGCTGCGCGACGACGCGCTGGATGAGTTTGCCCCGCTGTCGCCGGAGGCCAAGGGCCTCTTCAGCAGCGCCATAGCGGACGGTCGCCTGACTGCCCGAGGGTTCCAAAGGGTAAGGCGGATGGCCCTTACCCTGGCCGATCTGGCCCGGAGCGCGCCGCCCTTGAGCGAGGACGTGGTGGCCCAGGCCTTGTTCATGCGCACCGAGCCCGTAACAGTGGCTCAAGATCCTTGGGGTTGCGCCAATGCCAGCCGTTGAGCCGGAGACTGGGAGTGCCGGGGCGTCGACGGCGGCCGGCGCGGCCCGCACGCCAGTTGAGCCGGCGCCCGCGGGTACCGGTGGCGATGCTCTGTCGCCGCTTCCGGTGGAGGCTTGGCTCGCGGCGCTGGCATCGCTCCCCTCAGTGGGGCCGGCTAGGCTGCGCGCGCTGCTTGCCATCGATCAGCCGGAAGCGGTGTGGACCCGATTGCAGGCGCCCCCGTCGGCCGAGGTGGCCGAGGTGGCAGGCAGCCGTGACCTGCTGGATCGGTGGCGCCGCGCTGCTCGCAGCATCGATGTCGCCCTGCTGTGGGGTCGGCACCGTGATCTCCGAGTCGGGGTGGCCGCTCTGGGCACGCCGGGCTATCCGGGTGCTTTGGCCCGCGATATGGATCCTCCGGCGGTGGTGTTCCACAGGGGAGACCCTCAAGCGCTGTGCGGTCCCCGCGTGGCTATCGTGGGAACCCGCCGCTGCACCCGCTACGGGAGCGACGTTGCCTTCGAGCTCGGGCGGGACTTGGCCTCGGCGGGGGTGGCGGTGGTCTCAGGGCTGGCGTTGGGAATAGACGCTGCTGCCCACGCCGGCGCGCTGGAGGCTGGGACCGCTCCGCTTGTGGGAGTGGTGGGAAACGGCTTGGACAGGGTATATCCGGAGAGGAACCGCGCTCTTTGGCATGCGGTTGCGGCCTCAGGAGTGCTGTTGGGGGAGGCGCCGCTGGGGGCTGCTCCCGAGCGCTGGAGGTTTCCGGCTCGCAACCGGATCATCGCTGCCCTCGCCGATGCCGTGGTGGTGGTGGAGTCTCATCCCGCGGGAGGGTCGATGCACACGGTGGCCGAGGCTGCTGAGCGCGACAGGGTTGTGCTGGCGGTTCCCGGACCGGTTCGAAGCCCCGCTTCTGACGGGTGCTTCGACTTGCTGGCCGATGGCTGTGCGCCCTGCCGCAGCGCCGATGACGTGCTGCTGGCGTTGGGGATGTCCGGGGCTGTTGCGGCCCCGCTGGACAGCCGCGAGAAACCCGATTGCCTCGGCGAGCAGGTATTGGAGGCGCTGGGCTGGCAGCCTGCTGATGCCGAGCAGATCAAAGAGCGCACCGGGCTGACCGTGGCTCAAGTGGCAGGAGCGGTGGAGATGCTGCGGGCCGCAGGCTGGGTGGCTGTCTCGGGCCGCTGGATCGAGCGGGTGGGCCTCTCGCGATGAGGCTGCCGCAAAGGGTGTCCGCACAGGGTTTCCGCACAGGGTTTCCGCAAAGGGTTTCCGCAAAGGGTTTCCGCAAAGGGTTTCCGCACAGAAGGCGCTGTCTGGCGTTAACCTGGGGGATTGATGGGGTGGGATATCGACGACTTCTCGGCCTCTGCCACTTCGGTATCTGAGGAAACAGCGGCGATGTACTGCCGCGAGGTGACCACGTTCGCGGAATGGCTGCGAAGCGCCCAAGCGGGCCCTGGCGCCGGAAGCGTTTCAGGTCCTGGCGACGTCGACACTCGGGCTGTCCGCAGGTATCTGGCCCATTTGAGCACTGAGGGGTATGCCCGCAAGACGGTGGCGCGCAAGGCCACGTCGCTGCGCCGCTACTTCCGCTGGGCAGAGCGCACCGGTAGAACGGCAGCCGACCCGACTGTCGGGGCAATGGTTTTGACACGGGAGCGCCGCTTGCCCAGGGTTTTGCGCTCAGAGGAACTGGAAACCCTGCTGGACAAGCCGCGGCCTTCGGCGGCCGACGACAAGGCTCGTCGCCAGCGTGACGACGCCGTGCTGGAACTGCTCTACGGCAGCGGTCTGCGGGTGGGCGAGGTCTGCGCCATTCGAGCCGGCGACATCGATTGGGAGCGCCGCCGGCTTACGGTACGCGGCAAAGGATCCAAGCAGAGGGTCGTTCCTCTGAGCGAGCCCGCCGCCGCGGCCCTGGCAGCCTGGGTGGCTGAGGGCCGATCGGAGATGGCAGACGCGGACAAGGCCGAGGACTTCGTCTTCGTGAATCTGAACGGCCTGCCGCTGAGCACTCAGGCCGTTCGCCGGTTGGTGGATAGGCGGGCGAGCACCAAGACCAACCCCCACGCTCTGCGCCACACCTTCGCCACCCATCTGCTTGACGGCGGCGCCGACCTCCGGCAGGTCCAGGAATTGCTGGGCCACTCGGATTTGGGGTCAACGCAGATCTACACCCACGTCAGCCGGGAGCGGCTGCGCCGGGTGGTGGCAGACGCCCATCCCCGCGGGTGAGTGCGAGCAAACGGCTCTGAGCCCGCGCGCCCAAGCAGGTGTTTGGCGGATGGGCAGGCGGTAGGCTGAGGGGGCTTCCCCCTCGGCTTCAAGCGGCAGGGGAACTGCCATGTCAGGGGATCCAAGTGCGGTCCGAGCAGCGGCGCCTGCGGCGATTGCCCTGCTGGTCGTGCTCTTTGGACAGCTCATGCAAACGGTGCCGCACCTGCTGGCTGAAGGTCGACAAGACGCCATCACACCGGCCGGGTCGCAGCCCGACAGCCCGGTTATTCGGCATCAGCCGCCGGTGGATGCCGAAATCGTGGATGTTTTCCGACCCCCGGCCCATATAGGAGCACCCGGCAACAGGGGATTGGAGTACAGCCCCGACCCCGGTCAGCCGGTTTGGGCGTCTGCCGGGGGGTTGGTGGTGTTCGCCGGACCGGTGGCCGGCAACCGCTTTGTGACCGTGCTTCATCCTGACGGGCTCCGCTCAAGCTATGGATATCTGCGGTGGATTGCAGTAAACGAGGGAGACCGAGTGCGGGGAGGGCAGCTGCTGGGCGCCACTTCCGAGCGCTTCTTCTTCAGCGTGCGCGCGGGGGACGCCTACCTTGACCCCGAAAGGATATTGACCGCAGGACGAGTGAGGCTGTTGGCGCCGCGTGCCCCTGATTTTGGGAGTCTGCTTTCCGCTTATGGCTGAGCGGGGATAAGTCGCTATGGTTTTCCGTGGCTTGGACAGAGGTCCGGGCCGAGGCCGATTTCCGCTCGGGGCAACCCACGGTCGCCGTTAGGCGCTGCCCCCGGGTTTCGCTGAACCGCTGGGAGAGGAGAAGACGATGGCGCCTGTCGTGACCATGCGTCAGCTGCTGGACGCCGGTGTCCACTTCGGACATCAGACCCGCCGATGGAACCCGAAGATGCAGCGCTTCATCTACGGTGAGCGCAACGGCATCTATGTCATCGACCTGACGCAAACGCTGGCCCACATAGAGGCTGCCTACCGGTTTGTCCGGGATCTGGTGGCCGGCGGAGGCCAGGTTCTGTTCGTGGGCACGAAGAAGCAGGCTCAAGACAGCGTGCAGAGCTACGCCGAGCGTGTGGGCATGCCCTATGTGAACGAGCGCTGGCTGGGCGGGCTCCTGACCAATTTCGAGACCATTTCCAAGCGCATGGGCAAGATGAAGGAGTTTCAGCGGATGCGCAGGTCTGGCGAGTTGGACGTCATGCCCAAAAAGGAGGCTCTGCTCGTCTCCCGCGAGCTGGCCAAATTGGAGCGCAACCTCAACGGCATCAGAGATCTGACCCGGCCTCCTGACGCGGTTTTCGTGCTCGACACGAAAAAGGAGCACATCGCGGTGGCAGAGGCCAACAAGCTGAAGCTGCCGGTTATCGCGGTGGTGGACACCAACTGCGATCCCGACGTGATCCAATACGTGATTCCCGGCAATGATGACGCCATCCGCTCAGGCGAGCTGATGTGCCGGATCATCAGCGATGCCGTGGTGGAGGGCCGCTTCATCGCACGGGGCAACCCTGTTGCTAAAGCCGAGGCCCCGGTGGTGGAGGCCCCAGTCGCTGAGGTGCCGGTGGTTGAGGCCCCGGTGGTGGATGCGCCGGTGGTTGAGGCCCCAGTCGTTGAGGCGCCAGTCGTTGAGGCGCCGGTGGTGGAGGCCGCAGTCGCTGAGGCCCCGGGGATGTCAGCCGGTGAGCCTGAGGGGACAGCGGCAGAGCCTCAAATCGAGGCGCCGCCGGTTGAAAACGGCCAAGCTGAGGATCAGGAGCAGGCGTGAGCTCATTTACCGCCCAAGACGTCAAAGCACTGCGCGATGCCACTGGCGCCGGCATGATGGACTGCAAGCGCGCCCTCACCGAGAGCGGTGGCGACATGGAAGCCGCAGCGCAATGGCTGCGCGAGAAGGGCATGGCCAAGGCCGCAGCCCGAGCCGATCGGGCCAGCGATCAGGGAACCGTGGCGCTGGCGGTGGGCGGCAGCGCGGCGGCCATCGTGGAGTTGCGCTGCGAGACTGACTTCTCGGCCAAAGCCGATGATTTCGTGTCGCTCGCCGGCGAGTTGGCCCGGCTGGTTCTGGACGAGGGCGAGGAAGCGGTGGAAGCCCGCAAGGAGGCCATCGAAGACTTGAGCCTGTCCAAGAAGGAGAACGTGCGATTGGGAAAGGCGGTCAGGGTCCAAGCATCCGGGGGAAGCGTCTTGGACACCTACTTGCACACCCAAGACGGCCGGGGGACCAGCGCAGTGATCGTGGAGGCCGTTGGCATCAGCCAGGAGCTGGCCCACGAAGTCGCGCTGCACATAGCGTTTGCCAAGCCATCAGTGCTGCACCGCGACGATGTCGACCCCGCTGAAGTCGAGAAAGAGCGGGTGGCATTGACGGAGATGACCAAAGCCGAGGGCAAGCCTGAGCAGGCTTGGGAGAAGATCGTGAGCGGTCGCCTTCGGGCCTGGTATGCCGAGCGGGTCCTTCTGGAGCAGGGCATGTTCGGAGAGAAGGAGACCGTGCAGGCGAGACTGGGAGGCGGGCAGATCGTCCGGTTTGAGCTGGCCGCAATCGGCAGTTAGCGCTGGAGAATGGGCGACGGGGAGATCAAGCGGCCGGCGCGCTGGGATCGGATCGTCTTGAAGCTCTCCGGCGAGGCCTTCGCCGGAGAAGCGGGCTACGGCATTGACGGTGGGATCGCGGCACAACTCGCCACCGAGATCGTGGAGGTCAGGGCAGCGTTCGACGTGGACGTAGCCGTTGTGGTGGGCGGCGGAAATATTTGGAGGGGGATGACCGGTGCGGGCGCGGGCATGGACCGGGCCCAAGCCGATTACATGGGGATGCTGGCCACGGTTATCAATGCTTTGGCGTTGCAGGACACCCTGGAGCGGCTCGGCCAGCCGACCAGGGTCCAGACCGCCATCGACATGGCCCAGGTGGCTGAGCCCTATATCCGCCGCAGGGCGATTCGCCATCTTGAGAAAGGCCGCGTGGTTATCTTTGCCGCCGGCACCGGCAATCCCTTCTTCACCACCGACACCGCAGCCGCCCTTCGGGCTGTGGAAGTCGAGGCCGGCGTCTTGTTGAAGGGAACCCACAGCGGCACCGACGGGATCTACACCGACGACCCTCGCACCCATCCGGAGGCCCAGAAGATCGACGAGTTGCAGTATCTTGATGTGCTGTCGCAGGGATTGAGGGCGATGGACAGCACAGCGGTATCCCTGTGCATGGACAACAAGCTGCCCATAGTGGTTTTTGATCTTATGAAGCCGGGAAATGTCAGCGCGATACTCGATGGCCGGCCAATAGGTACTCTTGTGACATGAGGGGTTGTCCGAGGCCGCCAGGGATGAAGCAGAATGAAAACCGGCAATGAGCTGACCGACCTGGTGTTGGATGAGACGCAGGAGCGTATGGACTCCGCGGTCCGCCATGCCCGCCAGCAGTTTTCCTCAGTCAGGACCGGCCGGGCGTCTCCCGCCCTCTTTGAGAGGTTCCTCGTCGACTACTACGGAACCGAGGTGCCGTTGAAGCAGATGGCGAGCTTCAGCGTTCCCGAGGCGCAGCTTCTGGTGATCTCGCCATTCGACAAGAATTCGATCACCGCCATCGAGCGGGCAATCCTGCAAGCCGACCTCGGGCTCAATCCCAGCAACGACGGCAACGTGGTGCGCCTCGCCTTTCCGCCGCTGACCGAGGAACGCCGCCGTGAATTGGTAAAGGTGGTAAAGCAGATGGCCGAAGAGGCAAGGGTGGCGATTCGGGGCGCCCGCCGCAACGGCAGGCACGAGATCGACCAGCTCGGCAAAGACGGCGATATTCCCGAGGATCTCGCAGTCAGGGCCTCGAAAGAACTCGATCAGCTAACTCACGACCACGAGCAGCTCATCAACGATGCCCTGGGCGTCAAAGAACAAGAGCTGCTGGAAATCTAGTCTGGAGGGGCAGTGGCAGAAGACAGTCCGTTCTCAAGACCTGGCGGCCAGCCGGGAGATCCGCCTGAAGACGATCAGACCGTCTTCCTGGACGACTTGAACTCCCTGTTCGACGAGGAGTCTGAAGACGAGCCGGGCCTGCCAAGCTGGGAGGATGTGCCATCCGAGAGCGAATCCGGGGGGTGGGACAGCCTTGCCGAAGTGTCCCCCCGCTGGCGCGAGGATGCCGAGTCGGAGCAAGCCCCCGGCGATCTGCCTGCGCCCGTCGGCGAGGTTGGGCTTTCGCAGGGGTCCAGCGTCTTCGAGGATCCCGCACCCACAGAGGCGGTGGAGCTCCCCTCCGTCGACCGGGTAGACGAGGTTCTGTCCCTGGACGACGCAAGCTCCCCGACAGCCTACGAGATGACTTTGACAGCGCCTTCTCCGATTGTCCCCGAGTCGCGTCCCGCGGCTTCCAGCGGCAACCCGATGGCCGCGATAGTGGTCGGCCTGGTTCTGGGAGGAGTGGTGCTGGGGGCGGTGGCCCTGGGCGAGAGGGTGACGCTTGCGGTGCTTGCCATCGCTGTTTTGATCGCGGCGGCGGAGTGGTTCACCACGCTGCGCCAAGCCGGCTATCAGCCTCCCACGCTGGTCGGCTTCGCCGCGGTGGTGGCAATGCCCCTGGCTGCTTACTGGCGGGGTGCCGACGGCATCATCATGGTGCTGGTGTTTGCCCTGTTCGGCGCCGGGCTCTGGTATTTGGGCGGGGTGGGTCGAGACCGTCCGCTTGTCAACCTTGGAATCGCTCTTCTGGGCATCTCCTATATCGGGGTTACCGGAGCATTCGGCGGACTCCTGCTGGATGCTCCCGACGGCGCCGAGCTGGTGCTCACCGCGGTGATCTTGACCGCGGCCCACGATGTCGGCGCATACGCCCTGGGACGGGCAGCAGGCCGGACACCGCTGTCTGCGGCCAGTCCCAACAAGACGGTTGAGGGGTTGATAGGCGGCACTGTTGTCACCATTGCCTCTGCGCTTGTGTTCATCTCCATCTTGGGGATCGGTCCGTTCGGCGCCGATGCCGGCTCGCGCTCCGATGGCGTGATCCTGGGCATCGTCGTCGCCGTCGTGGCGCCTTTGGCCGACCTCTTGGAATCCACCCTCAAGCGCGATCTGCGGGTAAAGGACATGGGTTCGCTGCTGCCAGGCCACGGGGGGGTGTTGGACCGCATCGACGCCCTGCTGTTCGTGCTGCCGGCAACGTACTTCACCGCTCTCATGCTCGAGGTGATCTGATCCGGGATTTGCGACCCGATGCCCTCCCTGTCGCTCCTCGGCTCCACCGGCTCGATCGGCCTCCAGACGCTGGAAGTCCTCCGGGCCGAGCCCGATGCGGTCGAGGTCGTGGCGCTGGGAGCGGGGAGCTCTGTGGCCCCGTTGGTGGCGCAAGCCCGTGAGTTCCACCCCCGGATGGTGGTGGTGGGAGATGCAGATCGGCTCGGAGAGGTCCAAGATGCGCTGCCCGGCATGCACGTCGCCACCGGCCCATCGGCCTTGGCCGAGGCGGCTGCCATGGGCGAGGTGGTGGTGAACGGGGTTGTCGGCTTCGCCGGCCTGCCGGTGACGCTGTCCGCACTGGAGGCCGGTCGGCGTTTGGCCCTGGCCAACAAGGAGTCGCTGATCGCCGCGGGGCCGGTAGTGCAGAGGGCCCGCCAGACCCCGGGCGCCGAGCTGCTTCCTGTGGACAGCGAGCACTGCGCGGTACACCAGTGCCTGAGGGCCAATGACGTGTTCACCGCCGATGCGGGCATGAGCCGCGTGCATCGCATTGTCCTGACCGCCAGCGGGGGTCCGTTCAGGGGCCGCGGGATCGAAGAGCTGGCCGACGTTGCCGTGGAGCACGCCCTGGCCCATCCCACTTGGAGCATGGGGCCCAAGATAACTGTGGACTCCTCCACCCTGATGAACAAGGGCTTGGAGGTGATCGAGGCCAACGAGCTCTTCGGGTTGGGGTACGACCGCATCGAGGTGGTGATCCATCCTCAGTCGGTGGTCCACTCCATGGTGGAGTTCACCGACGGCGCCACTATGGCCCAGCTGTCCATGCCAGATATGCGGCTGTGCATCGGCTATGCCATCGCCTATCCGGATCGCATCGCCACTCCCTTCGGACGCATCGACTGGAATGAGCTGCGCCGCCTGGATTTCGAGCCGCCCGACACCGAGGCTTTTCCCTGTTTGGAGCTGGCCTACGCCGCCGGGCGCTTGGGAGAGACCGCTCCTGCCTTGCTGAACGCGGCCAACGAAGTGGCTGTACAGGCCTTTCTCGACGAGCGGATACGATGGGTGGCGATTCCAAAGGTTATTGAGCAGGTCTTGGGCGATCACGACGACACCGAGGCCGACTCCCTGGAGGCCGTGATGGAGATAGACGCAAAAGCTCGGGCAACCGCCGAGCACATCATCGCCAGGCAGTTCTGAGACATGGCCATCCGCCAGCCCGGCGATTCGGGGAGCAGCAGGCCCGGGGCTTCTCGCTCCGGCAGCTTGGCGGCGGCCCGCCAAAGCTGGGGGGGTCTTGCGTTGGCCGTCGGACTGCTCGCGGCGACGCTGCTGTTCTCGGGGACCGCGATGCTCATCGTGGTTCTAGCCGTCATAGCCATGATCTTCCTGCACGAGCTGGGCCATTATCTCACCGCCCGAGCCGCAGGCATGAAGGTCACCGAGTTCTTCTTGGGGTTCGGACCCCGGCTGTGGTCGATGCGCCGCGGGGAGACGGTGTACGGCCTGAAGGCAATCCCCGCAGGGGCCTACGTCCGCATCATCGGCATGAACAACCTGGAGGAAGTGCCTCCTGGCGATGAGCACCGCACCTACCGCAGCAAGCCCTACTGGAGGCGGATGTCGGTGGCCGTGGCCGGCTCAGCCGTACACTTCTGCTTGGCTCTGGCCCTGATCTTCTCCTTCCTGGTGATCGGGGGCAAGACCGAGTCCGCGCCGTCCGGGGATTGGGCGGTCACGGCGGTTGTTCCCGGATTGCCGGCTGACGAGGCCGGGCTGCTGCCCGGCGACCGCATCGTGTCGGTGGGCGGCGCCCCGGTTGCCACCATGCAGGAACTGACAGCCGCGCTGCCCGAACCGGGCACGGCGGTGGAGGTGGGGATTGAGCGAGGCGGTGAGGAGATGGTTCGGGCGCTGATCCCCGGACGCCATCCCCAGGACGCCGGCAGAGGCTATATCGGCATTGAGTCGAGATCGGCATGGGCAAGCCGGTCGGTGGACTTCGGGGTTCTCCAGGCTGTTCCCGAGACGTTTGAGGAGTTCGGTTATCTTGTCAAGGAATCAGTTCTGAGCATCGGCAGGCTCTTCTCTCCCAGCGGGCTCGGCAATTTCTACCGCGACGTGGCCGACCAGCCTGCCCAGCAGGGCTCTTCGGCCTCGCGGGCGGCGGTTTCCACCGCGGCGGCCTCCGATGACCGCGATCGCGTCGTCTCGATCTTCGGCGCCCTTCGGATCGGCGCCGACCTTGCCGAGAACGGCTACGGCAACCTGCTTTTGTTCTTGGCGCTTCTGAACGTGTTCATCGGGGTGTTCAACATGATCCCGCTGCTTCCCCTCGACGGCGGCCATGTGGTGATCGCCACCTATGAGCGCCTCCGGTCCCGCCGAGGGCACCGGTACACCGCCGATGTGTCCAAGATGGTACCGGTGGCCTACGCCGTGGTGTTCGTGCTCGTCTTTGTCGGTCTGGGTGCGCTCTACCTGGACATAACCGATCCGATCCAGCTTCCAGGCTGAACATGGCGCCGACCGCAGCCTCGCGCCCGATTTGCCCTCAAGCCCGATTTCCCCTCAAGCCCGGCATGTGTCGCAGGAAACGGCGCAAGAGGGTGATTCCCGTGATTCTCATTCGCGGGGGTGACCTGCGAAGCTAGGGCTGTGGAGGTCCAGTCTTCTTTTGAGCGCCGCCGGACCCGGCGCATCAACGTCGGGGGCGTGCCGGTGGGGGGCGGCGCGCCGATCACCGTCCAGTCGATGACCACCACGCGCACAGCCGATGTGGAGGGCACGCTCCAGCAGATCTACGACTTGGCCTCTGCGGGGGCTGACATCGTGCGCTGCACCTGCAACGAATTGGAAGCCGCCGAGGGCTTGGCCCAGATAGTGCCCCGTTCTCCGGTGCCCATCGTGGCCGACATCCACCATCAGTACCGCATGGCGCTGGCCGCTCTGGATGCCGGCGTTCACTGCCTGAGGCTGAACCCCGGAAACATCCGCAAGCCGGAGCACATCCGGGCGGTGGCCTCGGAGTGCCGTGACCGGGGGGTTCCGATCCGCATCGGCGTCAACGGGGGATCGCTGCACCCCGACCTCTACCGCAAGCACGGCGACAGGGTTACTCCTGAGGCCATGGTGGAGTCGGCCCAGATGGAGCTTGACTTCTTTCGGGAGGTGGACTTCGACGACGTCAAGATATCGGTCAAGGCATCGAGCGTGCCCCTGATGATCGAGGCTTATCGGCAGCTCTCCGAAACCACCGATCATCCCCTGCATCTGGGGGTGACCGAAGCCGGACCGCCGCCAGTCGGGTTGGTCAAGTCGACCGCGGGCATCGCCGCGCTCTTGGCTGAGGGCATCGGCGACACCATCCGCTACAGCCTGACCGCCGATCCGGTGCAAGAGGCCAAAGCCGGACGGCAGCTTCTGGAGTCGATGGGATTGCGGGAGCGCAAGAACGTGGACCTGATTGCCTGCCCGAGCTGTGGCCGTGCCGAGATCGACGTATACGCGGTGGCAGAGCAGGCCATGGAGGCGTTTGGCGACCGGGAGATCCCTCTCCAAGTGGCGGTCATGGGCTGTGTGGTCAACGGGCCCGGCGAGGCGCGCGGCGCCGATATCGGCATCGCTGCCGGCAACG
The DNA here is from genome assembly GCA_028278785.1 of Candidatus Poriferisocius anaerobius. GTDB lineage: Bacteria > Actinomycetota > Acidimicrobiia > Acidimicrobiales > Bin134 > Poriferisocius > Poriferisocius anaerobius. Next base: position 17,590 of record JAPYOG010000049.1, read on the forward strand.
GCAGGGGCCATCTCTTCGTGAGGGGCCGCAACGTGGCCGTGGTAGCCGAGCAGGACATGGTGCAGTCCTTGGTGCAGTGGGCAGAGATGATTCACGAGCACGGTGCCGAAGCGGCGCTGGCCAAGGCCGATACAGTGGCCGCAGCCCGGGAGGCGGAGCGAGACCGGCGCCGCTTGCTGGACAAGCAGGGCGAGGACGCCAACCAGGCTGAAGAGAAGATCGAGATGATCCGCAAGAGAGTGTGAACATGGACACAAGGGGAGTGCTCACCCCCCAGAACGAGGATTTTCCCCGCTGGTATCAGGATGTGCTCAACAAAGCAGAGCTGGCCGACAACGGACCGGTCAGAGGCACCATGGTCATACGCCCCTATGGGTATGCCCTGTGGGAGCGGATGCAGGCCGAAGTGGACCGGCGCATCAAACAGGCAGGGGCCGACAACGCCTATTTCCCCCTGTTCATCCCCGAGAGCTATCTCGACCGCGAGTCGGACCACGTGGAGGGCTTCAGCCCGGAACTGGCGGTGGTCACAATGGGCGGGGGTCGGGAGCTTGCTGAACCGGTGGTGGTTCGCCCGACCAGCGAGACAATCATCAACGCGTACTTCTCCAAGTGGGTGCAAAGCCATCGGGATCTGCCATTGCTGATCAACCAGTGGGCCAACGTGGTCCGCTGGGAGATGCGCCCTCGGATATTTCTCCGGACCACGGAGTTCTTGTGGCAGGAGGGCCACACAGCGCACGCCACCCGACAAGAGGCCCGCGACTACGCCGCTCGGATACTTCACGACGTGTACCAGGACTTCATGGAGTCGGTGCTGGCTGTTCCGGTTCTGATCGGGTACAAGACCGAGGCCGAGCGATTCCCCGGGGCCATCAACTCCATGTGCTTGGAAGCGATGATGCGCGACGGCAAGGCCCTCCAGATGGGCACTTCCCATGAGCTCGGCCAAAGTTTCGCGGCGATGTTCGACATCACCTATCTCGATGCCGACGGCAAGCAGGCCCATGTCTGGCAAACCTCATGGGGAGTCTCGTCGCGGATGGTGGGCGGCTTGATCATGGCCCACGGCGACGACAGAGGGCTGGTGGTGCCCCCCAAGCTGGCGCCCGTCCAAGCGGTGGTGATCGCGGTTCGAGATGCCGAGGGAGTTGTCGAGGCCTGCCATCGCCTGAGCGGCGAGTTGGCCGCGGCCGGGATTCGAGCCAGGGTGGACGACAAGACCGGGAGCGGGTTCGGTCGCAGAGCCACCGATTGGGAGCTGAAGGGGGTGCCGATCCGGGTGGAGATAGGACCACGCGACCTGGAGCAGCATCAGGCCACCCTGGCTTTCAGGACAGGGGGTGAGAAGCAAACCGTCAACCTCTCCGAGGTGCCTGAGCAGGTGGAGGCCATGCTGGGGCGCATTCAGCAGCGCATCCTCTCCGACGCAACCGCATGGCGCGATTCGCGGATCGCCGATGCGGGCACGCAGGCAGAGGTGCGGGAGGCTTCGTCCACCGGGTTCGCCCGGATTCCCTGGGCCCGGCTCGGACCCGAAGGGGAGGCGGCGCTGGCTGAAGACGCCATAACCGTGCGCTGCTTGCAGCGGCCCGATGGGTCACTGCCGCACAGCAGCGGGGAACCCGACCTCATAGCAGTATGCGGTCGCAGTTATTGAAGCCGCCCCGCCAATATGACGACATCTGTGTTTTCACCGGGTAGACTCGCGCCCGTATCGTCGATCTCTTGGGTTGGGGGAGGCGTGGGCTTCGGTCCACGCCTTCTGGCTTTGGAGAGCGGCAGCAGCCCAAGCCCGCCACCGATCCGAGAAAGGGGCGAGATGTCAGTAACCGACAGCGTGTGCAACCTGCTGGCACCGCTCTTTCAGGGGCGGGGGCTGGAGGTCTACGATCTGACCTACGGGGGC
>JAPYOG010000005.1 GCA_028278785.1 Candidatus Poriferisocius anaerobius
AGGAATCTGACTAGCCGTCAGCGTCCAAGTACGCGGGAGTGATCGCCTCGCCGAATTCGATGATCGGGAACACCACGGGGGCTAGGGCGTCGGTGGCGATGGCAACCCAGTCGGCAGGATCGGGCAGCGCCGCAGACTCCCCGTTTTCAGACTTCTTCGCCGCATCCTGCGCGGCGGCGTGGGCGCTGAGGGCTGACAGGCCAATGACGAGCATCGAGTTCTTGAACCGCTCGTTCAGTACCTCCAAGGCGTCAGCGCTGTCCCTTGCATCTGGTCGGCGCCGTGCTTCCACGAGGAATGGGTGATCGTAATTCCACTGCCACAAGTTCTGGGACGGATCCGCGTCGGGAATAAAGCGGGCCCCGGTCGTCTCGGTGAACCCCTCCTGCTTCCAGTCGCGCTTTCTCACCGCTTCGGCTTCGGGCAGGTCGAATCCCGATGGAGGTTCTGTGCTGGTCTCGGGCCCAGACTGCGTGTCCCTCTGGTCTATGGCAACAATGGTGAACTCATTGACAAAAGGAGTGAGAAGCCCTGGGCCTGACGACTCAAGCCGAGCGGATATGTGATCCCCGGCAACTGCGCCTTCAGGCATCTCAAACCGAATGCTGGCCCGACCGTCGTGCAGAGACTCGCGGATCAGAGGTTTTGGCTGCTTGTCTAGTGTGAGAAGGTGCTGACCCTGATCGAAGTACCCGTTCACCGCGTCGGTTGTGAAGGAGACGGCGCATGGCTTGCCGATCTGGGCGTTCTGTCTGTCTTTTCCCCTCAGCTTAAAGAACGTCGGCGGGTCGTATCCGATGAACTCTTTGAATCCGCTGGATGCGCTTGGGCCTACCGGCCCGTGGCCAATGGGAAGCGCCCCACCGGCCAGATAGTCGGCCAACGCCTTGTTGTCCGCCAGCAGCCGCTGGACGATCTCCGCCGCGGCCTTGGCGCGCCTGCCGCGCTCGCTCCTGCGCCGGGCATCAAGCCTGGCGTGGTGGAGGCCGCGAAGCCGCTGGTCGGCGCCGAGCACCTCTTCCAGTTCTTTCTCCAGCCATGTCCTGAGTGGCGAATCGTCGATCATCCGGTCACGCCCGCCGGTGAAGAGCTCTCTGATGCCCTCGTCAGACAATTTGGAGCAGTCGACCACCACGAGAAGGTCTTCAGCAAGGAGGGAGAGATTGACTCCCTGTCTCTTGAAGAACCGGGAGTGCCAGCCCGCGTGGAGCTGCCCATTCACAGTGAACGCCACCGCATGCTTCGCCTGTCGCCGCTCTCCACCTCGCGCTCTGCCGTCCTCACCCTGTTTGAAGGCATACACAGCTACGTCGAATTGCTGGCCTGATGGCTTGACCCTCGACGGGCTGGTCAGCTTGGCGGTGAACGGGAAGCCGTCTTCAATGGATTGGATGCGCCGTCCCGCTGCGAACCTGTTGACCAGTCCTACACAATTGCGGCTGGTGTCTCCCCTCGAGTCCGCGTAGCGGCATTCATGCACTCGAAATGGCAGAGCAGGATCGGCCAACTCGACTTCTAACCGAGCGGTCAGAGACAACGACTGGCCGGATGGGCGGGTATCTGTTGCGCCCCCAATCTTGATGAAGTCGTAGAGCTTCACCAGCGTGCCGTACTCCACCGGCACGGTCCACGGCTGCTGCTGGCCGCTATCAGCGGCGCCTGTTGGCAGCAGCTTCACTCTGTTGGCCGCAAACCTGAGTACCTGACCCGGCGACGTTCCATCTCTGCCATCCGCCGGAGCAACCAGATAGGCCCAGTAGGGGTTGCGCTCGTCTTGGGCCGGGGGAAGTTTGCGGAACACCGTGAATCCCCAGACAGGGTCTTCCCTGAATGCCGGGTCGCGTCGCGAAACGATGAGTTGAATCCCATGGCCGCCGCAGAATCGAAGGGTCCCCGTGCCGCCCATGTTGTATCGGCCATGAGCCTAGCGTCGATGCTGTTGGTAATTTTTTCGGCCAGCGCCGCCTCGGCAGAAGCCTGCTGGTTGATGATCGTGCCGTAGTTATTGTCGATCCCCCCGAGCGGAATCCAGCAATCCAAGTCGCTCCACAAGCCAGCATCTCTCAGGACTTGGACTGCCTCGCTCTCCGACTCGGCTTTCACCAGCGCCCGACAGAGTTCGCGGTTCGTCATGCAATCCATATCGGGCAACCCCTTCCTCCCTCTTGAGCCACTAGAGTTTGCCACGCATGGGTGACACATTGAGTGGGCGCTGCATGTGCGGGAGCGTGAGATACGCGATCGACGGGCCGATTCGGAACGTTTGGAACTGCCACTGCGAGCGGTGTCGGCGCTGGACCGGGCACTTCACTGCCGCCGCGGGCTGCCGCCGGGATCACCTTCGCTTGGTTGCCGAAGACACGCTGGAGTGGTTTTACCCCGACGAATGGCCCGATGTGGCCTACGGCTTCTGTCAACGGTGCGGAAGCTCGTTGTTCTGGAAGGTGGTCGCAGTGCCTCCGGGAGAATCGGAGCAGCAACTAGACACCATTTCGATCTGGGCTGGAACCCTCGACGCTCCCACCGGATTGTTCACCGAGTTGGCCATCCACGCCGAAGACGCATCCGATTACCACACCCTCGACACCAACATCGAGACCCACCCCCGCGACCTGCCGAAATAGCTGGTCACCGTCGGTCGTCAAGCAGAAATGACTTCTTCAGACACTTCGGAGCGACGATACCGTTGGCAAGCAGTTTCCCCTGAAGTTCCCAGCATGCCACCAATTGCGGCCACAGCACGAGGCAAGACTTCATCCGAGACGCCTTCGGACGAGGTGGCATCGCGTGAACGATCACAGCCTCGTGGTCACTGTCAGCCTCATCCACTTCGAATAGGTTAGCTGGGCGGATGTGCTCTCCCGCTGATGTGATCGAACGGTTCCTCCGCGACAACCCATCCGGGAAGCTTCAGTTGGTTGTCGGGTATGCTTCGGCGTTCGGGCTGGCGTGGCTAAACGAGAAGACTACTGGTCGCCCCGTGGAACTGTTGATTGGCGATACCCGGACCGGATTCTCGAATTACACGGAGGCTGACCGCGGAGCAGCAATCCAGTTCCTTCAGCGCCCGGACGTCTCTGTGACGAATTGGTATCGCAGACGCGGCGGTCACCGCACAGC
>JAPYOG010000050.1 GCA_028278785.1 Candidatus Poriferisocius anaerobius
AGAAACGCCCGCTCAACCGACTGCACCGTCATGGGCGAAGGATACCCCGCAAGCGGGGAACTATAGCCGCCAATTCGCCCGGAGCAGTGGCTAGGCTGTGGGGCCATGCAGGTAGATATACGTCATGCCCCCAGCTTCGCGGTCGCCCGGTGCGTCTTGGGCGGGGGCGAGCAAGTCAAGGTCGAGGCCGGGGCCATGTCGGCCCATTCCCCGGGAATGTCGCTGGAGGCCAAGGTGGAGGGCGGGATGCTCAAGGGGCTCAAGCGCAGCGTGCTGGGCGGCGAGTCGCTGTTCGTGTCCACCTACACCGCCCCGGCTCAGGGGGGCTGGGTGGACGTGGCCGCCAAGCTGCCCGGCGATCTCCGGGCGATCGAGCTGGACGGCTCGCAAGCGTGGATCATCGAGCGGGGCAACTGGCTGGCCTCCGATGCCTCCGTGGAAATGAACACCAAATGGGGTGGGTTCAAATCACTGGTCGGAGGCGAGGGCGGGTTCATGGCCCACGCCGAGGGCATCGGCAAGGTGGTGGTGGCCTCCTACGGGGCAATCGACGTGATCTCGCTGGCCGCAGGCGAGTCGGTGGTGGTGGACACCAGCCACATGCTGGCCTTCCCCGACACCGTCAGCTACGAGCTGCGCCGGGCGGTGGAGGGCCGCTCGATACAGTCGATGAAGTCGGGCGAGGGCTTCGTGTTCCACTTCTCCGGCCCCGGCAGCATCTTGACCCAAACCCGCAACCAGCAACAGCTCGTAGCCTGGCTCAACACCGAGTTGGGCTCTCGCGAATAGGGGCGAATAGGGGCTGCCAACACCGAGTTGGGCTCTCGCGAATAGGGATCTCTATCGCAGGCAGCAGCCGGCTGGGCAGGGGGCCGGCAGGGGGCCGAGCGCCAGGTCGGCGAGCATCCCCACAAACGCGGGGTGGGTTCCCACGGTGGGAACCCGGGCGAACCGCAGACCGAGCATGTCGGCTCGCTGCCGGGCTTCGGTATCGAGGTCGTAGATCACCTCCATGTGGTCGGCCACGAATCCGATGGGCGCAACGATCACCGACTCGGCGCCGTTTGAGGCCAGCCGGTCGAGCTCGTCGCCGATGTCGGGTTCCAGCCAGGGGACATGCGGCGGTCCGCTCCGGCTCTGGTAGGCCAGCCGCCACTCGCCTGCTCCGGCGCGGGCGGCCACTTGGCGGCAGGCCTCGTTGAGCTGGGCCGCATAGGGGGCGGTGGCGGCCATGGAGTCGGGGATGCTGTGGGCGGTGAACACGACCGGGGCATCCGGCTCGGTCCGCCGGGCCGCGGCGAGATGGTCGGCCATGGCCGACAAGAAGCCCTCCTGGTTCCAAAACGGGGGCAGCTTGGCGATTGCCGGGGCGTCGGGGCCGACCGCAGCCCGAGCCTTGTCGATGTCTTCGCCATACTGGCGGCATCCCGAATAAGACCCGAACGCCGATGTGGCGAGCCCGATCGCCCGGGAGATGCCGTCGTCGCGCATCTGGCCCACCGTGTCGGCCAGCATCGGCGACCAGTTGCGGTTGCCCCAGTAGACCGGGAGCGCCGCGCCCCGCCCCGCCAGTTCTCCGGCCAAGGCGGCCACCAGGTCGCGGTTGAGCTCGTTGATGGGGCTGATGCCCCCGAACAGGTGGTAGTGCTCGGCCACGGCGGCCAGGCGCTCGTCGCTGATCCCCCGCCCTCTTGTCACGTTGCGAAGAAAGGGCATCACGTCGGCGGGCCCCTCAGGCCCGCCGAACGACACGACCAGGATTGCGTCGATCGGCCGCGCCGGATCGGCGCCGGCATCGGGGGCCGGGGTTGAGCGGGAGGAGTCGGTTGAAGCAGCAGTGGTCATGGTCGATGGATCTGCGATGGGCAGAAGGGGTTTTGCAGCCCCGTGGTCCGGTGAGGTAAACCCGTTTTCAGGGTAGCCGAACTCGGGAGGCAGTTTGCGGGCCCAAAAGCGCAGTCGATTGCCTGTTCTCATGGCCGCTGCGGTTGTCGGCGCGCTCGCAGCCGGCGCACCCGCGGTGGGGCAGTCCACAGACGGCGCAGAGCCGGTCCAGCCCGTTGCCGTGGAGTCGGCGGTTCCGGCATGGCGCGATCTGGAGCGGGCGCAAGAAGACCTGCGGGTGGCTTTGTCGGCTCGCGACATATCGCAGATGGCCATAGACCGCACCGTGGGCGACCTGGGCGCCGAGCTGGCCCGGCTGGATCGCCTCAACGACGACGCCGACGGTCGGCGCCTGCTCGAACAAGAGGCCCAGAAGCTGGTGGTGCAGGAGTACATGGCCGGAGGCGACCTGGAAGACTTGGCGTTCGTCCTCGAAGTGGGGGAGGCCACCCACGCGTTGTGGCGAAAGGCCCTTTTGTCGGAGGTGTCAGAGGTGGTCGACGAAGCCCTCAAGGCAGTGGGAAACGTGCCGGGGGAGCGGGAGCGCGCCGAGGCCCGGGTCGCACGGCTGGAAGACGCTGTGCAGCACTTGAACAGCCGCCTTGCTGGCGCCCAATCGGCGGTGCAAGCAGCCGAGTGGGTGGTGTACATCGCGGAGATCAACGATCTGGCCGACCGGGAGCTGGCCGCCAACGGGTTTGTGGCGCCAACCGAGCAGCAGTGGTACAACCTCCGCTTCTGCGAGTCCACCAACAACTACACCGTCGAAAGCGCCAACGGCCTGTTCTATGGCGCCTACCAGTTCGAACCCCGGACATGGCGGACGGTCGGCGGAACGGGGAACCCGGCCCACGCGCCCCCCGAAGAGCAGGATGCCCGAGCCCGCCTGCTCTACGCCCGCAGGGGGGACCAGCCCTGGCCCCGCGACTACTGCGGGCGGTGGCTGCCCCGGAACTAGTTTCTTGAGCTGATGAAGCTGTGGGTGGCGCTCCTGCTAGCAAACTGCGTGCTGACAGGCGTCGGGCTCACCTACCTGACCGGGTTGAGGCTTCGCATCGAGGAGCGGGTGGCCTACGGCGCGGTGGTCGGGTTCATGGCAGTCACCCTGGTGGGCTACGCGGCCGGCTGGGCCGCAGGCAGGTTGAGCGGTTGGGTGGTGGCGGCCGCGGCCCTGGCGTCCACCGCGATCTCGGCCACCGGTTGGCGCACGGGTGTTCAACAGATCGGCGGCGAGTGCCGCGATTTCCGGCACCGGCTGATGCGGCCCATCTCCCACCCGGAGAACCCGGCGCCCCTTTTGGCTCTGACCGCTCCGGCGTGGGCGATCGCCGCCTGGATCCTGAGCCGGGCCTATCTGCCCGACGGCTCGGGGGGCGTGCTGGCCGGGCACCTCTCGTCGTGGACCGACTGGCAGGCGCACCTGGTCTACGCCTCCTCGTTCGCCCACGCCGAGAACTTCCCGCCCGAGCTGCCCACCGCCTTCGGGGTCGACCGGCTGCCCTATCACTTCGGCATCGACTACTTCGCCGCCATGCTCGACCGGGCGGGGCTGAGCGCCTTCGGCGGATTGGAGGTGTCGTCCGGATATCTGGCCTTCGCGTTCGTGCCCGTCCTGTATCTGACAGGGGTGAGGCTGTTCTCCAGCCGGGCGGTCGGAGCGGTCGCGGTGCTGGTGTTCACCCTGTTCGGCGGGCTGGGATGGTTTCGCTTCTTCGGCGATGTGGCCAGCGGCGGTTGGGGCGTGGTCTGGGACCTGCCCACCGACTACACCCGCCACCACCCCGGCAACATCTTGATGGAGAACGCGGTCACCGGGAACCTCTTCCCCCAGCGGCCCACCCTGGCCGGGTTCTCGCTTCTTTTGATCGCGGTGGTTCTTCTGCGGGAGGCCCGCGAGTCGGGGTCGCGCCGGGTGTTCGCCGCCGCCGGGGTGATGGTGGGGCTGATGCCGATATTCCATGTGTACTCCTTCGGGGTGGCGCTGGGGCTGGGCCTGGTCTGGGCCGTGCTGGACCGCCGCTGGCAGTGGCTCCTGTTCGCGATTCCGGCGGTGGCGTTCTCTGTGCCCGCAGCATTGTGGATCAAGCCGCTGAACAGCGAGATCGTGGTGGAAACGTGGGTAAACGGCCCCTGGATGCAGGCGCCGGGATACTCGCCCGACCACGACAACCCGCTGACGTTCTGGTGGCGCAACGCCGGGGTGTTTCTGCTGCTGATGCTGGCAGCGCAGCTGTGGAGAGGCACGTTGCCCCGAGTTGTGCTGTGGGGTTCGATCCCGGTGTGGCTGTGGCTCATCGTTCCCAACTTCGTGCGCGTGGACCCTTCCCATCCGTGGAACAACACCCACTGGTTTGTCCCGGTGATCCTGTTGGGGTCGCTGTTGGTGGCCGCTGTGCTGGTGAGGTTGGCGTCAATCGGGTGGCTGGGGGCGGCGGGGGCGGGGCTGTTGTTCTTCGCCCTCACCTTCGCGGGCGCGCTCGACGTCTGGAAGGCGGCAGACCCCGAGGTTGACGTGTGGCCCTATCCGATTGCCTCGGGCGACGGCGTGGCCGCAGGCGAGTGGGCCCGAGACAAGACGCCGCCCGACAGCGTGTTCTTGATCGGATTCGAGCACACCCATCCGGTTCCGGCGCTCAGCGGCCGGCAGACGGTGGTGGGATACGCCGGCTGGATCAACGACCTCGGCGTCACCGACTGGGCGGTGCGCCACCAACAGGCCCGCACCATGCTGGGCGGATTAGAGGGTGCCGAGGAACTGCTGGATGCTTATGGGGTGGACTACGTGGTGGTCGGGCCGATCGAGCGGCGGGCAGGGGTGAGCGAGGAGTTCTGGGCGACCAGGGGGGCGCTGGTGTTTGCCCGGGGCGAGTATGCGATCTATGGGGTGCGCTGAGCAGTGCGGGCGATGATCCGCGAGCGGCAGGCGGCATTGGGCGGCTGGCGCCCGGTGGAGCTCTGGCGCCGCCGCCCGGACACGGCGCTGGCCGTCGCCGTGGCGACCATGGCGGCGGCCGGGCTGGTGTTGCGGCTCGTGGAATTGGCCGAGCGTCCCCTGCACCACGACGAGAGCATCGACGCCTGGTACTCGTGGAAGTTCCTGGAGGGCACCTACGAGGGCTACAACCCGGTGTACCACGGGCCGCTGCGCTTCTATCTGACCGCGGCGATCTTCCGGGTGTTCGGGGAGTCGCACGCCACCGCCCGCATGGTGGCCGTTTTGGCCGGGGTTGGACTGATCGTGCTGCCGTGGTTCTTGCGCCGGTCGCTCGGCCCCGCGGTGACCCTGACCGCCTCCGCGGTGCTGGCGTTCAGCCCCATCGCCCTCTACATGACCAGGCTGGGCCGGGAAGACTCGCTGACCGCGTTCATCACGCTGGCCATGATGGTGGTGATCGTCCGGTTCCTGGACCGCCCCCGGCTGCTGCTGCCGGCGCTGCTCGGGTTCTTGCTGGCCGCGGGCTTCGCGGTGAAGGAGACCACGTTCATTGCAGTGTTCATCTTCGGCGGCTTCTTCTTGGCCTTGTCGGCCGAGCAGGCGGCCCAGCAGTCCGGCGGGGAAAACGCCGACCGGCGACGCGAGGCCGGTCTTGCGGCAGACGCCGACGGGAATCGGGGTGGATTCGCTGGATGGGCGTGGATGCTGCCCACCGGGCTGGTGCCCATGGGCATCGCCTTCGGGTTCAGCGCCTACTACGAGGTGGAGGTGTTCTTGACCCTGGGCGTCTACGGGGTGCTCATGGCGATGATCCTGCTCATGCTGGCCGACCCCCAGTCGATATGGGAACTCCCGGTGGTGCGGGCGGCCCGCACCGTTTCAGGGTGGGGCTGGCTCTTGGCCGCGGCGGTGTTCCTGTTCTTCTTCGCCCTGTGGTTCACGGTGTTCTTCGACCGGCCCGAGGGCTTCCTGGACGGATTCACCGAGGGCATCACCTACTGGCGGGGCGAGCAGGACACCAACCGGGGCAGCGAGCCGTGGCACTACTACCTCTACACCATCCCGCTGTACGAGTACCTGGTGTGCGCGCTAGCGGTGATCGGCACGGTCCATGTGTTCCGCAACCCCACGTTCGTCGGCAAGTTGATGGTGTGGACCGCGGTGGCAAGCTGGTTGTCCTATTCCTGGGCCAGCGAGCGCTTCCCGTGGTTGGCGCTGCACATCCTGGTGCCGATGGCCTTTCTGGCCGGTTACGGCGTGCAGGCGCTGTGGCAGGCCAGGAGGAAGATGTGGATGCCGGCGGTTTGGGTGGTGGCGGCCGGGCTGGTGGCCTCCACGCTGTTCTTCGCGTGGAGGACCAACTATGTGAACCAGCGCGACCCCCGGGAGCTGTTGACCCAGGTCCACACCACCGACGACTACCTCGACACCGTTGAACGGATCGAGGCGCTAAACGAGTATTCCAAGTCCATCGGGGAAGGCCCGGTGACGGTGGCGGTGGACACTGCCATCTCGGTGCCCAGCCTGTGGTATCTCCGCGACTACGAGGCGCTCTGGTGGATCGACCGCGCCTCGGCGCAGCACGCTTCCACCGATTTCGTGCTCGCCCTCGCCGGGAGCGGCATCGCCGGGGCTGCCCCTGATCTGGCCGACCACCGCACCACCAGCCTGGCGCTGCGCGACTGGTGGGCACCCCAGTTCGAGTCGTACCACGACGGCTGGTTCTCCGGCTGGGGCAACTGGCTGGTGGACCGGCAGGTGTGGAACGAGGCCACGCTGGGCAGCACCGACTTCGACTTGTCTGTGAGCCCTCGAGCGCTCAACCTGGAAGCCCGTATGGCCGCTGCCGGATAGCCGGCGCTTAGGAGAGGCAGGCCAGAGCCAAAACGGTCTTCCGTTCTCGCGGCTTTGGGCTGCCGGCCGTCAAGACAGCCCGACGGCGAACGACCGGGTGTCCTGGTCGAGCGTCTCGCGGATCGATTGGGCCACCGGTCCCCGAACCACACGCCGTGTGCCGGCGAAGGCGTTCAGCGCGAGGCCTTCGGCCAGCCCAGCCGCTTCGGCGAGGGCGGCCTGCTCCAAATCCGCCGCGGCCACCACCCAGTCCAGAAAACCCACGTCGGTGGCATGCCGGGGCGAATACAGGCGGGCCAGCAGCACCGAGGACTGGGCATGGCGGGCCGAGAGCCGGTCGCGGGCCAGCGCGACCACCGAAGAGGGCATCACCATGCCGATTGCCGTCTCGTTGAGCCCTATCTTGGCGGTCACGTCTGCGCCGATTCGCACATCGCAGCACATAAGCCAGATGGCGCCGGCGGCCAAGGCGTGGCCGGTGCAGGCGGCCACCACCGGAATGGGCAGCTCGTAGAGCCGCAAGAACAGCTCCATGCCCGACCGGAACAGCTTTCTGGCCGACTCGGGGCCGGCCTGCATCACCGTCAGGTCGAACCCTGCGGTGAACTTGCCGGGACGACCGATCATCACCACGGCCTTGGCCTCTTCCTCAGCCCGGTCGAGCCCCTCTTGCAAAGCGGCGAGCACTGCGTGGGACAGCACGTTCACCTTGCCGTCGTCGAGCCGGATGACAGCCACGTCGCCGACCCGCTCGTAGCGGACCGATGGAGACGACAACCCCGGCATGGGCGATGAGAATATCGCGGCGATCACCGGTAGCATCATCGGCTGTGTCTGCCGCCATCGCTGCTTGTGGTATGCGCCGGGTCTATGGCGATGTGGTGGCGGTTGACTCGCTGGATCTGGAGGTGGCCTCCGGGGAGATATATGGGTTCCTGGGGCCCAACGGCGCGGGCAAGTCAACAGCGGTGCGGATGCTGTGTACGCTGGCGTCGATGACCGCTGGCTCGGCCACCGTGGCCGGCTACGACGTGTCCACCCAGAGCGACCAGGTGCGCTTGAGCATCGGCGTGGCCCTCCAAGAGGCTGCGCTCGACGGCAAGCTCACCGGTCGGGAGACGCTCATGTTGCAGGGCCGGTATTACGGCTTGGAGCGGCATGCCATCGCCGCGCGCGTCGAGGAGTTGGCCCCCTTGCTGGAGATGGGCGCGATCGACCGGCGGGTGTCCACCTACTCGGGGGGCATGAAGCGCCGCCTGGACCTGGCCGCTGCGTTGATGCACAACCCCGAGGTGCTGTTTCTGGATGAGCCCACCACCGGGCTCGACCCCATCAGCCGCGCGCTGGTTTGGGAGCAGATTCGCAACCTGAACCGAGACCTGGGCATGACCATCTTCCTCACCACCCAGTACCTGGAGGAGGCCGATGCGCTCACCAGTCGGGTGGGGATCTTGAACGAGGGCCGCCTGGCAGCCGAGGGCGCCCCCGAGGAGCTCAAGCGCACGGTGGGCTCCGACGTGGTGGTGGCACGGGTGACCGGCGACACCGAGGCGGCCGCCGCGGCCATCGGTGAGGTGCGGGGCATAAGCCACGTCGAGGTCTATGGCAACGAGGTGAGCGCGGCCACCGGCGACGGGGCCTCGGTTGTCAGCCCGGTGGCTGTGGCGCTGGCGGCCGCCGGTGTGGAGGTGACCGACCTGTCCATCCACCCCACCACGCTCGACGACGTGTTCTTGGAGCTCACCGGCGCCCGGATCGAGGTGGAGGAATGAGCAGCGCCGTCGGATCCCGCCCAACGCCGGCTGAGGTGGTCAGGGCCCGCCCGCTGGGATTCTTCGGAGACATGGCGTCGGTGTCGAGTCGGGCGCTTCGGCTCTTGCCCCGTGATCTGGAGGCGATCATCCCGGCTCTGCTGGTTCCCCTGTTCTTCTTGGTGGTCACCATCGGGGCCATCCAGAACCTGGCCGATCAAGCGGTGTCGGGCCTCGATTACAAGGCCTTCCAGCTGCCGGTGGCCATCATGACCGCCGTTACCGGCATGTCCAGGGCCAACTCCCTGGTGATCGACATCTCCGGCGGCTATTTCGACCGGCTGCTGATGACCCCGATCAACCGCTATGCGCTGCTTCTGGGGCTGATGGTGGCAGATTTCACGCTGTTCATGGTCATGGCGGTACCGGTCATCGCGCTGGGCTTCGCCATCGGGGTGGGCTTCGGCGCCACCGGGGTGCTCGGCCTGCTGGTGTTCGTGCTGTTCGGGGCGCTCTGGGGGCTGGCCTACACCGGCTTTCCTTACGCCATCGCGCTTCGCACCGGTAATCCGGCGGCGGTCAACTCCAGCTTCTTGCTGTTCTTCCCCTTCATGTTCCTCACCACGGCCTGGGTGGAGCGCGATGTGATGACCGACTGGCTGGCCGCCATCACCTGGTTCAATCCCATGACGTATGCCCTGGAGGGCATGCGCTCATTGTTCGCGGGCTGGCACGGCTGGGCGCTGGGCCGGGCGCTGCTCGCCATCTGCGCCGTGGGGCTGGTGGCCCAAACGCTGGCCTTCCGGTCGCTGCGGGGCCGCGTGCGCCGTGGTTGACGCCGCCCCTGCCCATCCCTGCCCCCGAGGGCGTGGTGATGAAGGGCGGACTCGGGTAGCCTTGGGGCTGTGAGCGAAACCATGGAAGCCCAACTGTTCGAGGTCACCGAAGCAGCTATCGACAAGGTGCTCGAAATCCGGTCTAACGAGGACGATCCCGAGGCCCTCGGCCTGCGCGTCGAGATAACCGGGGTCAGCGGCGCCGACTACACCTACGACCTCGCATTCGAGGAGGTGGCCGACTGCGTCGAGGGCCACCGCCACATCACCGCCGGGGGCCTCACGGTGATGATCCCCGATGAGTCGGTGGAAGTGCTCACCGGGGCCACCCTGGACTTGCCCAACAACCCCATGCAGGGCGGGCTGGTCATCCGCAATCCCAACAAGCCCGATCTCCTGGCCGGGGCCGATCTGGAGCTCTCCGGGACCGTCCCCGAGAAGCTCCAGCAGCTGCTCGACCAGCACATCAACCCCTCGCTGGCCTCCCACGGCGGATTCGCCAACCTGCTGGGAGTGGACGGATCAACCGCCTACATCACCATGGGCGGCGGCTGCCAGGGCTGCGCCATGAGTGCTGCCACCCTGCGGGAGGGCATCACCGTGATGATCACCGAGGCCCTCCCCGAGATCACCGACGTGGTGGACGCCACCGACCACGAAGCCGGCGACAACCCCTACTTCGCCCGCACCTGAGC
>JAPYOG010000051.1 GCA_028278785.1 Candidatus Poriferisocius anaerobius
GCTTGGCCCCACCCCCACCTCCCCGAACATCCCACCAAGCAGCGTCGCTCCGACTCGGCGCGTAGTCGCATCAACAGGCCCCATATCCCCCATAGACTTGAGAGCGTGCCCGCAGTCTCCTGGCCGAAGGCCCTGCTGCTCACAGTGTTGGCCATGGCGCTGAGCGCCTCGTGGGCACCGAGCGCCGTGTCGGCTCAGGGCCTCCGGCCGACACAGCAGGACATTGCCGAGCGCGACGGCCTCGTCTCTGCTCAAGAGGCGTTGTTGAACGCCTACCGGTGCCGGTTCGACATCGACACCATCGCTGTGCCCGACGGATGCGCCAACGGTGCGCCCGCTCTGGCCGCAGCACCGCAGACACCGTTCTCGGGCACGCCCACATGGGCGGAGATCGCCCAGCGCGACCAGCTCATCTTGGCGCAGGAGTCGCTCTTGAACACCTATCGCTGCCAGTTCGGCGTAGATGCCGGCGTGGTTCCCGGCGGGTGCGCCGATGGGCGGCCCTCGTCGCTGCCCACCGACCCGGCATCCTGCGATTTCGCCGAGCACGCCGGCAACGCCGTGGAGTCGGTGTGGCAGGTCCAAACCGACCAGTCCCTCGGCACCGCCTTCCACATGGGGATCGCGTCCGACCGCTCATGGTGGCTGACCGCCGAGCATGTTGTGCGCGGCAACCCGACAGTCCAGCTAACCCACTCGGGGCGGACCATCTCGGCTCGGGTGGTTACCGCCGACCGCGCCAGCGACATCGCCGTGCTGTCAGCCGAAACCGGCCCCGATGCGGCATTCGAGTTCGGCGGACTGTCCGGGGCAGCCCCTGGGTCGGCGATCTTCTCCATCGGATATCCGCTTTACCGGGCGTCCACACCCGCTGTCTCCAGAGGGGTGGTGTCGCGCCTGTTGGACGACCCCGAACTCGGCCAAGTCATCCAAACCGACGCTTCGGCCAATCCCGGCAACAGCGGCGGGCCTGTGCTGAACAGCTGCGGGCAGGTGGCCGGTATGGTGGTCAGCAAGCCAGCCGCCCCGGGCACTGAGGGGATCAACTACTCGGTCACTGAACACGACCTTCGAGAAGCGCTGGCCAGGGCGCAAGCCGACCCCGACCAAGAGCCAGCGCCGCCGACCCCGGCCAAGCCGGAGCTGGGCGAAGGCGCCCCTGCCAGGGGGGAGTGGCAGCAGGGGCAGTACGACGACGGGTCGGAGTATCTGTGGTACGTCGCCCACAGGGACGAGAACGAACAGGGCGGGACCATATACGAGTTCCCCTGCGGCCTCGACTTCTGGAGCCTCGCCTTTTGGACAGATGCCTGGTCTGGGGCAAGCATCTCGGGATGGGGCTACATCAGAATCTGGAATGAGGCAACCCCCGGCCAGGCCACCCTCTATCGGGCCGACACCGTGCAGCACTTTGGCGACGGGGTAGCCCGATTCGTGCTCCACCAGGAATTCTCCGACAGGGTGTCGGACAGTCCGTCCGCTCCCTATCGCCTGTACATCGAGTTGCTCGACGTGTGGCAGGAGCGGGGCGTGCTGCTGTCTATTTTGAGATCGGCGGATACCGATCAAGAGCTCGACGACGCCCGCAACCGCACCCGCCGACAAGTCTCCTGCTGATCCTCGCCGGCCGCAATGGCGGCCAACCCGGGGCGCAAAGACGGGGCAACACGGGTCTGGGGCTCATCCCCCGGCCAGCCTGGCGGCCACCTCAGCGACAACATCGGTCCTCGCCAAGGCGATTTGACCGCCGCCGGAGCGCAGATCGCGCAGCGTGGCTGTGCCAGATGCCAACTCGTCGGGCCCCACCAGAAGGGCCAGCCGGGCGCCGGAGCGGTCGGCCACCTTCATCTGGGCCTTCATCGAGCGGGAGTCGAAGGCCCGGTCGGAGGAGATGCCGTTGCGGCGCAGCTCGAAGGTGAGGTCCCGGCCGGAATCGCCGCCGGTCACGTCCACCACGAACACGTCAACGGCCGCAGACGGCTGCGAGAGGGCATCCTCGGCGTCGGCGGCCAGCAAGATGCGCTCGATGCCGGCGCCGAACCCCACGCCGGGAGCGGGCCTGCCCCCCAGCGACTCGGCCAGGCCGTCATAGCGCCCGCCGCCGCCCACAGCATTCTGGGCCGAGGTCAAATCGCCGGCCGCGAACTCCCAGGTGGAGTGTGTGTAATAGTCCAAACCGCGCACCAGGCCAGGATCGATCTCGTAGCCGATCCCCAAAGCGTCCAGCCCCGACCGCACCCGGTCCAAGCGGGTGGCGGCCTCGTCGGAGAGGCAGTCGGTGATGCGGGGGGCGTCGGCTACCACCGCCACCGTGCGCTCCCGCTTGGAGTCCAGCACCCTCAGCGGGTGGCCGGCGGCATTGGCCCGGTCGGCCTCGTCCAAGTCCCCTGAGCGGCGGGCCAGCCATTCGGCCAGCAGCCCGGCGTAGGCCTGCCGGTCGCCGGGGCTGCCCATGGAGTTGAGCCGAAGCGACAGCCGGCTGAGGCCGAGCACCCGGTAGAAGTCGTGCTGAAGCGCTATCACCTCCACGTCGAGGTCGGGATCGGCCGACCCGATAGCCTCCGCCCCCACCTGGTGGTGCTGCCGGAACCGCCCGGCCTGGGGCTCCTCGTATCGGAAGCACGGGGTGAGGTACCACACCTTCCAAGGCACCGTCGGCCGATGCTGGTTGAACGCCCGGACCACCGACGCGGTGCCCTCGGGGCGCAGGGCCAGATGGCGGTCGCCCTTGTCGTGGAAGTCGTACATCTCCTTGCGAACCACCTCGGTGCCCTCGCCCAGGCGCTGGAACACTCCGATGTCCTCGAACATGGGGCTCTGCACCAGCCCGTACCCGGCCCGCCCGATGACGTCGGCGAACACGGCAACCAGAGCCTGCCAGCGGTGCGACTCGGGCGGCAGGATGTCGCGAGTCCCCTTGGGCGCCTGGAACATCTCCCCCACGACTATGAACTGGAAGCCATGGGGATCACCCGGTAAGCGGTGTAGACCGATTCGATGCCCCGGATGGTGCGAAGGAGAGCGTCGAGATGGGTGCCGTCGCTCAGCTCGAAGTCGAAGCGCATGACGGAGATGTGGTCGGCGCCGGTTCGGGTTTCGCAGGCCAAGATGTTCACCGACCCGGTGGACAGCGCATTGGCCACGTCCCTCAGCAGCCGAGTGCGGTCGAACGCTTTCACCTCGATGGTCACGCAGTAGGCGCCGCTGCGCTCGGTGCTCCAGTCGACGTCTATGAGGCGGTCGCCCTGCTCGAACGACAGCGACACGGCGTTGGCGCACTCGGCGCGGTGGACTGAGACTCCCCTGCCGCGGGTGACGAACCCGATGACCTCATCGGGGGGAACCGGCTTGCAGCATCGGGCCAGGTTCACCAGCACATCGCCGAGACCCTCCACCTCCACCGGCTGGTCGGTTCGCCTGGGCAGAACGCCAGGCGATGGGATAGCGCCGAATGCGTCTTCGCCGTCTTCCTGCAAGGCAGGCTCCACCCTCATGCCCGCCACGCGCTCGGCCACGGCTTTGGCCGACACATGCCGCTCGCCGACCGCGGCGAACATCGTGTCGAGATCGTGATAGTTCATGTCCTCGGCTGCGTGCTCCAATTCGTCGCCCGACATCACCTGCGACACCGGCAGCCGCTCGCGGCGCAGCGCCGCGGCCACTGCGTCGCGGCCGGCCCTTATGGCGTCTTCCCGGCGAGCCTGGGCGAACCACTGGCGTATCTTGTTGCGGGCCCGATGGGACACCACCAAGCCCAGCCAGTCGCGAGACGGCCCCTTGTCGGCCACCTTGGAGGTGAATATCTCCACCATGTCTCCGGGGCGCAACTCCCGGTCGAGGGGAACGAGCTGGCCGTTCACCCGCGCCCCTATGCAGGAGTGGCCCACCTCGGTGTGAATGGCGTAGGCGAAATCGATGGGGATCGCCCCCAGCGGCAGCGACACCACATCGCCTTTGGGGGTGAAGACCTGCACCTCGTCGTGATCCAAGTCGGTCTTGAGGTCGCTCAAGAACTCGGCGGCGTCGGATGCCTCCTGCTGCCAGTCGATGATGCGGCCCAGCCAGGCCAGATCATCGGTGGTGGTGCCCTCCTTGTAGTCCCAGTGGGCGGCCACCCCCTGCTCAGCACGGGCGTGCATCTCGTTGGTGCGAAGCTGCACCTCCAGCGATTTGCCCCCCGGCCCCACCACCGTGGTGTGCAAAGACTGGTAGAGGTTGAACTTGGGCATGGCGATGTAGTCCTTGAACCTCCCATGCACCGGCTTCCAGGTGGCGTGAATGGAGCCCAGCGCGGCGTAGCAGTCCCGCACCGAGTCCAGGATCACCCTGATCCCCACCAGGTCGTGGATCTCCTCGAAACTGCGGTCTTTGACCATCATCTTCTCGTAGATGCTCCAAAGATGCTTGGGGCGGCCGGTGACCTGGGCGGGTATCCCCAACTCGGCCAGGCGGGCCTCCACGCTGGACAGAACCTGGGTGAGGTAGAGGTCCCGCTCAGGCGCCCGCGTCGCTACCATGCGATCGATCTCTGAATAGCGCTTGGGGTGCAAGGCGGCAAAGGCCAGGTCTTCGAGCTGGAGCTTCACGTCCTGCATGCCAAGGCGGTTGGCCAGCGGGGCGTAGATGTCCAGGGTCTCCCGAGCGATGCGGTTCTGCTTGGCCAGCGGCAGGGCGGCGATAGTCCGCATGTTGTGCAGCCGGTCAGCCAGCTTCACCACCAGAACCCGCAGGTCCTTGGCGATGGCCACCAGCATCTTGCGCATAGAGGCCGCCTGCGCCTCCTCCTGGGTGTTGAACTTGAGCCGGTCCAACCGGGTGACGCTGTCCACGATCGAGGCCACCTCGTCGCCGAAATGCCCCCCCACGTCGGCCAGGCACATGGCAGTGTCCTCGATGGCGTCGTGCAGGAGCGCGGCGATCACCGAGACGTCGTCCAGACCCAGATCCACCACGATGCGGGCCACAGCCAAGGGGTGGGACACATAGGGCTCGCCGGACTTTCTCACCTGCCCGGCGTGGGCCTGTTCGGCCAGCCGATAGGCGGTCTCGATGCGCTTGGGGGTGTCGTTGGGGTGGCGCTCGACATAGGCGTCGAGCAGCGCCCCCACGTCTTTGTCGGGCTGGTCCGTCCAGGGCATAGTCCGCTCTGCCAGGGTCACCCATCGCCCCCGTAGCAGAACAGCGAAACCACCGGGAGCTGCCGGCCCAGTCTGGCCCGACCGCCGAGGAAGCCCAGCTCGATGAGGAATCCAACCCCGCCAACCTCCGCCCCCGCCGATTCGACCAGTTCGAGCGCAGCGCCAGCGGTGCCTCCGGTGGCGAGAAGGTCGTCCACGACGAGCACCCGTTGGCCGCCGGACAAAGCGTCTATATGGGCTTCAAGCGAGGAGGCGCCGTATTCGAGCTGGTAGCCGACCGTCCGAGACCGGCACGGGAGCTTTCCCGGCTTGCGGAAGGGAACGAAGCCGAGGCCCAGGCGATAGGCCACCGCCGCCCCCAGGATGAAGCCCCGGGCCTCGATTCCCACCACCCGGTCGCACGAGGCGCCCGAGAAGCGCTCGGCCAGAGCGTCGGCCGCCCACCGGAGGGCGTCGCCGTTGCCGAGCAGCGGGGTGATGTCTTT
>JAPYOG010000052.1 GCA_028278785.1 Candidatus Poriferisocius anaerobius
CCTCCGCTCATCTGATGTGTCGACGCTGCCCTATCCCGGCCTGCCCACCGACTGCAAGCCGCTGCTGGTGGCCATGCTGTCGGTGGCCGAAGGGGTGGGGATCGTGACCGAGAACCTGTTCTCGGGCCGGTTCCGCTATGTGGACGAGCTGCTGCGGATGGGCGCCGATATCCGCACCGAGGGCCACCATGCGGTGATCCGGGGTGTGGAGCGGCTAAGCGGGGCGCCGGTGAGGGCGCCGGACATCCGCGCGGGAGCGGCGCTGGTGGTGGCTGGGTTGGCGGCCGACGGGGCGACCGTTGTGTCCGACCCCCACCACATCGACCGGGGCTATGAGGATTTCGCGGGCAAGCTCAGCGCTCTGGGGGCCGACGTCCGAAGGCTGCGACCCCTGGGCTAGCGGGGCTCGATCTCCGCGAGGACCTGCCCGGCCTCGCGGATCCGACGTCCGAAGGCTGCGACTCCTGGGCTAATGGGGACTGGTTTTTGCGTCTGTGCCGGAGGGCCGGCGCTTTTTGCGCGATGCCCGCCGATTGGCCAGCAGCAGCAGGCCGGCCAGCAGGGCCAAAGGCGCGGCCACCAACAGGATCTCGTCCCAGCCTCCCTGGTGGGCCACTACTTCCACGGTGATGAGTCTGCCAGAAGAGCGCCGGTTCCGTGGAGCGTCCGTGGAGCGGGATGGGATGCAGGTTGGCGAACCGGGTTTTGCCTGAGACAATGGGCAGTGTGCAAGACGCCATCGCCCAGGTGATCGAGGCCATCCGCCCTGCGGTGCAGGCCGACAACGGCGACATCTTCTTGCGGGGGGTGGACGAGGACACCGGCGTGGTCACCGTTGAGCTGGTGGGCGCCTGCGTGAGCTGCCCCGCCTCGACGGTGACGCTGAAGGCCGGTGTGGAGCGGATTCTCAAAGACCGGGTGCCCGGTGTGACTGAGGTGGTGAATGCGGGCCAGAGCCTGCTGAGCGACGGCTCGCCGGTGGGCTTGTAGCCCCGCCGATCCCATGATCCCGGTCCGAACCGATACCTGGTACGTCAGCTACGCCCTGATAGCCGCCAACGTGGCGGTGTTCTTCGTGGGCCTTGCCATGGGGGACGGCCTGGGCGGCGCGGGCGATGGCGGCGGTCTCATCTACCGTGCTGCCACGCTGGGGGGCAACATCGAGTATTTGAACGAGTGGTGGCGGGTGTTCACCGGAGGTTTCCTGCACCACGGCGTAGTCCACCTCGGGGTGAACATGTTCTCGCTCTACATCTTGGGATTGGCGCTCGAGCAGTCCCTGGGGAAGATCCCGTTCACGGCGGTGTACTTGTCCTCGCTGGTAAGCGGATCGTTCGGGGCGTTGATCGAGGCGCCCAACTCGCTGATCGCCGGGGCATCGGGGGCCATTTTCGGGTTGCTGGGCGCCTATGCCGCCTTGTCGCTGTCCCAAGGGGTGGGGTTGTTCCAGACCCCGATCGGGCCGATTCTCGCCGTCAATCTGCTGATCAGCTTCACCGTTCGGTCGGTTTCGCTGGGCGGCCACATCGGGGGGCTCATCGGCGGCTTCCTCGTGGGAGCGGCCGCCGCTCAGGCCATCCGCCGACAGCAGCACACCACTGCGATTCCGGTGCTTGCCGCGGTTGTGGTGGCCGGGGTGTCCTTCGTCGGCGCCCTATGGGCTGCCGGCCGCTCCAACGTGGTTCTCCTGGTCGGCTAGCGAACTGGAGAGCTAGTTACTGGAGAGCTAGTTACTGGAGAGCTAGGCGAACTGCGCCCGCAGCGTCTTGAGGTTGCGCCGCCACACCCATTCGAGGATGCGGGCGCCGGCGATGTCGCCCAACCTGCCTCCCATCCACCAGGGAAAATGCAGCTCCTCGGTCCAGCAGAACTCGGTGCGGCCGGTTCCCGCGGGGGCCAGGCTGAACCTGCCCTCGCCGGTGACCAGCCCCGTGTGGCGCACTCCGATGGCCTCCTTCTCGGCCCATTCGGTGACCACCATCGCATCGTTGAGCCGGATGGGGCCGATCTTGGTGAGGCACTCGAAAGCGGTGCCCACCCCCTCGGTTTGCGGGCTGCGAAATGAAATCGACTCGGCGTCGGCCATCCACTCGGTGTGGCGGTCGATTCGGCGCACGTACTCCCACACGGCGTCTATGGGCGCTTCGATGGTGGTGGATACTCGGATTCGGGTCATTGGGCTTTTCCCCGCGGACTCCGGCAAGCGTCGACTCGCCGCTTTGCCCATGCTAGTGGCCGATCCGGCACAACTTCGGCGGCCAAACGGTGCTTGGGGCATCGCTGGCATCTCTTAGGATCGCAGGAGTGGGAGCAGCAGAGGAAATCGCGTATCTGGACAATGCGGCATCCACCCCGCTGTGCCCGGAGGCAGCCGAGGCCATGGCGCCTATGCACCGGGAGATGTACGCCAATCCAACGGGGGCTCATCGGATGGCCCGGGACACCCGCCGTCGAATCGACGATGCCCGCGACGTGATGGCTGAGGCGCTGGGGTCAGAGCCGGGGGAGATCGTGTTCACCGGCGGGGGCACCGAGAGCGACAACCTGGCGGTGGTCGGCCGGCATATGCAGGTGGGCGGGGTCGCGGTGTGCGCGGCTGTCGAGCACCACGCGGTGCTGGAACCCGTGGAGCACCTGGGCGGACGGGTGGCGCCGGTGGATGCCTCCGGGGTTGTCGACTTGGACAGATTGGCCGCGGTGCTCGATGAGAGCGTGACCGTGGTGTCGGTGATGCTGGCGAACAACGAGACCGGCATGGTCCAGCCCTTGGGCGAGGTGGCCGAGGCGGTGCGGTCGGGGGCGCCTCAGGCCGTGCTCCACACCGACGCGGTGCAGGCCTTTCCCTGGCTGGACGTGGCCTCGCTGGCCGCCTGCGCCGATCTGATCTCGGTGAGCGCCCACAAGTTCGGGGGCCCCAAGGGCGTGGGGGCGCTGGTGGTGCGCGACGGGGTGGAGCTGTCGCCGCTGCTGTTGGCGGCGGCCAGGAGCGGGGGCTGCGCTCGGGCACCCACAACGCCGCGGGGATTGCTGGCATGGCCGCGGCTGCCGAAGCGGTGCTGAAGAGCCGGGCCGAGCAGGTGGTTCGACTGGCCGGTCTGCGGGACCGGTTGGTGGACGGCATCCTGGACGCAGTGCCCGACACGGTTGAGACCGGGGAGCGGGCGGGAAAGGTGGCCGGGTCGGCCCACCTGTGCTTCGAGGGCATCGAGTCGGAGGCGCTTCTGTTTCTGCTGGAGGATGCGGGGGTGTATGCGTCGGCGGCGTCGTCTTGCTCCAGCGGCGCGCAGGATCCGTCCCATGTGCTGGCGGCCATGGGCTACGACCGGGCGCTGGCCGGGGGGTCGCTGCGGCTCTCGCTGGGCTATGAGACCGCGGATGCTGATATAGACCGAGCCTTGGCGGTGCTCCCAGGCGCGGTGGCCCGCCTGCGGGCCTACGGCACCGGTTAGGGGGAGGGCCAACGATGCGGGTATTGGCGGCTATGTCCGGGGGCGTGGACTCATCGGTTGCCGCCGCCGTGCTGGCCGAGCAGGGCCACGAGGTGGTGGGCGTCACCCTCAAACTGTGGGGAGGGGAGTCCGACACCGGCTGCTGCTCGGTGTCGGATGTGCAGGACGCCCGCCGGGTGGCCGATCTGTTGGGCCTGGAGCATCACGTGTTCAACTTCGGCGATGCATTCGACCAGAGGGTGGTGTCCCCCTATGTGGAGGACCACGCCGTCGGGTTGACGCCCAACCCCTGCATCGAGTGCAACCGCCACATCAAGTTCGACAAGCTGACGGTGCGAGCCGAGGCGCTGGGATTCGATGCCGTGGCCACCGGCCATCACGCCCGATTGGAGGCAACCGGGAGCGGGTTCCGGGTGCGCCGAGGCGTTGATGAGGCCAAAGACCAGTCCTACGTGCTGTACATGCTGGGCCAGCAGCAGATGGCCCGGCTGATGCTGCCCATCGGCCATCTGACCAAGGCAGAGGTACGGGAGCGGGCCGCCGGTCTGGGTCTTCGGAATTCGGCCAAGCCCGACAGCCAGGACGTGTGCTTCATCGCCAACAGGGCCGGGGGCCGGCAGGGGTTTCTCTCTCGTCGCCTGGGGGAGTCCCCCGCCACGGTGGTGGACGCCGACGGCACGGAACTGGGCGCCGTCGAGATCGTGCAAGCTGTGACCATCGGCCAGCGTCGGGGCCTCAACCTGGGCGGCGCCGACGAGCCCCGGTATGTGACCGGCGTGGACATCGCCGCGGGCCGGGTGACCGTGGGCCGCCGCGAGGACCTGTACACGCCGACCCAGGATGTGAAGGGCATCCAGTGGGCCGACGGAGCGGTCAACGGCCCGGTAGACATCCAGGCAAGCGCCCACGGCACCCCCGCGCCCGGCGTGGTGGACCAAGCCGGCAGAGTGAACTGGGCTGAGCCCCAGCGCCGAGTCGCCCCCGGCCAGGCCCTGGTCTTCTACCAGGGCGACCTGGTAGCCGGCGGCGCGGTAGCGGCCTGATTCACCCGTCGAAGTCCTTCAGGTCAATCAGATCGAACACTCCCTGGCTCTCATACACCATGAAGTACACATACGTGGATCCGATAACCGCCTTCCGGTGTATCGGTGGCCGGCTTTCTACTTCAATGCCCGGGAGCTCGGTCAGGGGGCAGTCAGCCAGTTCGGCGAGACCGCGGTCAAGGGCGGCCAACTCTGACGGGGTGTGACCTGCCGCCCATCAGAGCTGACAACCGAAAGGGTCGCCCATCCTCCAAGTTTTCACATACTCAGTGTATCAAAATAACATGAAAACCTATCTGGTTACACTGGCAGGATTGTGGTGAGACGCATTTCCGTAGAGGGTGGCGATGTCTTCGCCTTGCAGCACGCGTTGGGCGCGGCGCCGAAGATCGTCAGGGGTCAGGGCGTTGTCGAATGCGTGCTCGTCAGCCAAGCGACTCGCGATGTTGGCTTCAGCCTCGTCTTGCTTGCGAGCGACCTCGTGAAGTGTGTCCTGGTCAAAGACATCTTCAGGCTGGATGTCGTAACGCACACGGGAGGAAACGGCCCCTCGTTTGTGGTCAGCCTCCGCATGCAATGTCACATCAAGCACTGTAGCGATGTCGCAATTCAATCACAACAACCGGGCAGAGCCTGCTGATAGGGAGGAGCGCAGCTAGAGGGAGTCGGCGAGGCCCGTCTTGCTGTCTGGGCCGAGTTCGACCTCGAAGGGGCCATGTGGGCCATTCCAGCCGAGCGGACCAAGGCGCAGCGCGAGTACGTCCTCCTGCTGTCGACCATGGTCATGGACGCGCTGGCCGAGGCGGCTGAGATCGCCGACGCGTCCAAGTTCGTGTTCGGCAATTCTCAGTCAGGGGGGAACTCTCCGGTCTCGATCAGGTGTTGGAACTGTGCTCCGTCGAGATGGAGGATCGGGATGCCCAACTTCTCGGCTTTGTCCAGCTTGGATGCGCCGGGGTTCTCGCCTGCCACCAGTGCCGTGGTCTTGGACGACACGCTGCCCGGCGACTTCCCGCCCCGGGCCTTGATGGCGGCGCCCACCCCGTCGCGGGTGTAGCCCTCCAGCCCACCGGTGACCACGATGGTCTTGCCCGCCAGAGTTTGAGGAAGGGCTTCGGGCTCAGCCTGTCCGGTGTTCTGGGAGAAGTTGAGGCCAGCATCCCGCAGCTTCCTGATGATCTCCTGGTTGGCCGTTGATTGGAAGAACTCGTGGACGCTCTCGGCGATGATCGGCCCGATCCCATCCACCTGGGCGAGTTCCTCAACCGAAGCCGTCATAATGAGGTCCAAATCGCCGAAGGCATCGGCCAGCAGCTCACTGGTGGTGTCGCCCAAGTGTCGCATGTTGAGCCCCACCAACAGCCGGGCCAAGGACTGCTGCTTTGAAGCCTCAACGGCGGCGGTCAAGTTGGCGACCGAGAGTTCGCCGAACCCCTCGAGCTCGCGGATGCCGTCATAGGGAAGAGCGTAAATGTCGCCCACATCGGCGATGTAACCGAGGTCAATGAACAGGCGAATCCGCTGTTCGCCCAGGTGCTCGATGTCCATCGCGTTGCGGGCGGCGAAGTGCTCGATCCAGCCCCGAAGCTGCTCGGGGCATCTCTCGAAGTCGCAGTAGTGGGCCGCGTCACCCTCTTTGCGGATTAGCAGCTTGCTCTCGGGGCAAGGGCACTTTGAGGGGAAGTGCCACTTTGGTTGATCAGGGGGGCGATCAGCCAAGACCGGCCCCAGCACCTCGGGGATCACATCGCCGGCCTTGCGGACCACCACGGTGTCCCCGGGACGGACGTCTTTGGCTTGCACTTGATCCTCATTGTGCAAAGTGGCCATCTCCACGGTGGAGCCGCCGACGAAAACAGGCTCAAGCACCGCAAACGGCGTGGCCTTGCCCTTGCTGCCAATAGACACATGAATGTCTAAAAGCTTGGTGGTCTGCTCTTCAGGGGGGAGCTTGTAGGCGATGGCCCAGCGAGGCGCCCGGCTGGTGGCGCCGAGTTCCCGCTGGAGGTCGAGCCGGTCGATCTTTATGACCGCGCCGTCGATCTCATATGGCAGGTCGTGGCGCTTGGATTCGCAGCGCTCGACGAACTTCCAGGCTGCCTCAATGGAATCGACAGTTTTCGTCTCCGGGTTTACCGGCAGGCCCAGGCTCTCCAGGTATTCCAGAGTGGCGCTGTGGGTCTCCAACGCGGGGCCACCCTGGACTTCTCCTACCGAGTAGCACCACATCGACAAGCCCCGAGTGGCGGTAATCGACGGGTCCTTCTGGCGCAGCGAACCGGCTGCGGTGTTCCGGGGGTTGGCGTAGCGGGGTTTTCCCTCGGCCTCTTGCTGGGCATTGAGAGCGTCAAAAGCAGCCAGGGGCATGTAGACCTCGCCCCTCACTTCCAAGACCTCGGGCGCTCCCGCCGGAAGCCGATGGGGCACAGACCGCTTGCCCTCACATCTGTCCTCATATCTATTCTCGTATCTATTCTCGTATCTATTCTCGTA